>JAISFF010000049.1 GCA_031263725.1 Lysobacteraceae bacterium
TCGCTGGGGAAGGCATAGCGGCCATGGCCCGTGAGGGGATGCAGGTCGCGCAGGATTGCCATGGCCTGCGAAGACAATGGGACGATATGCGGTGCGCGCATCTTCATCTTCTCTTCCGGGATGTTCCACTGTGCGTTGTCGAAGTCGATTTCCACCCATTCCATATGCCGCAGTTCACCGGGGCGGACGAACAGTAGGGGAGACAGGCGCAGGGCAGAGCGGACAACCAAACCGCCGCTGTAGCCGTCTATCGCGCGCAACAGTTCACCGATGGCATGGGGATCAGTGATGGAGGCATGGTGGCCGGACTTGACGGGAGGCAGCGCACCGCGCAGATCGGCTGTAGGGTTGCGTTCTGCTCGGCCGCTGGCAATGGCGTAACGGAAGACCTGATTGCAGTATTGGAGACAACGATGGGCTGATTCCACCGCTCCCCTGTCCACCACACGATTCACCATTGCCAATGCTTCCTTGGCATTGATTTCAGCGACGGGCTGCTTCCCCAACAAAGGGAAGATGTCGTTCTCCAACCTCAACATGACCTTGTCGGCATGGCCCTTGGCCCATGTGGCCGATTGCTTGGCAAACCACTCGCGTGCGATCACCTCGAAACTGTTGCCCACACGTTCCACGCCTGCGGCCTTACTGGCCTTGCGATGTGCGCTGGGATCAATGCCGGACACCAGCAGCTTGCGCGCGTCATCGCGGGCAGCACGCGCATCGGACAGGCTGGTGTCGGGATAGGTGCCGAGCGAGAGACGCTTTTCCTTGCCATCGAAGCGGTACTTCAAGCGCCACCACTTGCCGCCGGCAGGAGAGATTTCCAGATACATGCCGCCACCATCGAACAGGCGCTGTGTCTTGTCGATGGGCTTGGCCTTGCGGATGGTGATATTGGTCAGTGGCATGGGGGCAGGTCATCAGGGATGGCGTGGATTGCCCCCATATTTGCCCCCACGTGCCCCCGGATTGCAAGGGATGCACTGAAGCCTCAAAAGACAACAAAAAAGGCCAAATCCCTTGATTTTATTCGGGATATTGGCCTTTCTTGGATGTTGCGGTATCTGAATTTGGTGGGCCGTCAAGGATTCGAACCTTGGACCTACTGATTAAGAGTCAGCTGCTCTACCAACTGAGCTAACGGCCCGAAAATATTTAATCAGAATAGCAAGACGAAAAAAATATGGCAAGAGGAAAATCTCTGCGGTAATTATAGATCGCATCGCTTCGGTTTGCGTACCGGATTCATTTGGCAATGACAGACAGTATGTCCAAACGCTTGCGGGCAGGCTGGAAGCACAGTGAAACGCGATGCGCTGAAGTCAGCCATGGACTGTTCGTTATCAGCGTTCCAGCACTCTGCAAGAGAAACGGCGCCAGGTCCGGTGAGAGAGTGGGGTGGATGATGGGACTCGAACCCACGACAACCGGAATCACAATCCGGTACTCTAACCAACTGAGCTACACCCACCACATTGAAGCCAAAACAGAATCCACATCTGACTCCGCCGTTTGCCGCGAATGGCGCGCCCGGCAGGACTCGAACCTGCAACCGCCGGCTTAGAAGGCCGGTGCTCTATCCGGTTGAGCTACGGGCGCAAGCGCGGCACATCTACCCGTCTTGGCGGCTGCCGGATACGGGATGGTCGGGGTAGAGGGATTCGAACCCCCGACATCCTGCTCCCAAAGCAGGCGCGCTACCAGACTGCGCTATACCCCGGTGCATTTGCATGGTTCGTGGCCGCAAGGCCCGGGACCATTTACCGGATTCCCCGACGCATTGGGTGCCGGGAGAATTAACTATTGTGGTGATTAGTGTCGGAGCTGTCAACGCAATTGAGCCAAATGACTGGTGCTGAGGCCGTCAATCCGCCAAACTACTACGTTTCGCCGGGCGCGGGGTGAGCGTGTCCGCGCTGGCGGCCGTGTCCATCGTTCAACGTACAGCGCCATGCATATGAAGGATGCTGGCGGCAGGAGTCATTCAAACTATGCAAGTTTCGGTCGAATCCACTGGAAACCTCGAACGCCGTATGAGCTTCAGCCTGCCGGAAGACAGGGTGAAGTCCAGCGTCAGCAACCGGTTGCGCGAAATCGGCGGAACCGTCCGGATGAACGGATTCCGTCCGGGCAAGGTGCCATCCAAGGTCGTCGAACAGCGTTTCGGGCCTCAGGTGCGTGCGGAAGTACTGGAAAACATGTTGCGCGAGACCTTCGACGACGCCGTCCGTGAGAATGATCTGCGTTTGGCCGGTTCGCCGCGCATCGACCAGGTGGGCGAGTCCGGATTCGACTTCGTGGCGACGTTTGAAGTGATGCCGGATTTCGGCGATATCGATGTCTCGCAATTGGACATCGTCCGCGAGACTGCGGAAGTGGTGGATGCGGATATCGATCAGATGATCGAGAACCTGCGCCTGCAACGCCGCACTTGGGATGCTGTCGAGCGCCCGGTGAAGGAGGGCGATCTGGTGGCGGTCGAGACCTGGACCGAGACGGGCGGTCTTCGCCTGCCGCCGGAAGGCGCCGAGTCGGGCCGTATCGTGATTGGTTCAGGTGCGATGCTGGCGGAACTGGAGCAGGCACTTGTCGGCATGTCGCGCGACGAGGAGAAGACCGTGGCGGTGGATTTCCCCGCCGAGTGGCCGATGTCGCAACTGGCCGGGAAGGAGGCGCAGGTGCACCTGAAGGTCATGCATGTTTCCGAGCCGTTGCTGCCGGAAGTGAACGAAGCGCTGGTCAAGAGCTTCGGTATCGGCAGCGGCGATGTCGAACAGTTCCGCCGCGAGATCCGTACCAATCTCGAGCGTGAGCTCAAGGGCGCGTTGGCCGGACGCCTGCGTCGCGAAGTCGGCGATCATCTGATCGCCGCGTATTCCGGCGTGGCTTTGCCGCCGCGCATGATCGAAAACGAGGCGCGTGCGATCCTGCAGCAGTCGATCGAGCAGATGCGCCAGAGCGGGCGCGATCCCGGGACTCCGCCGGAGAACGCGCACGAGCAGTTCCTCGATGTGGCTCGTAAGCGGGTTCTGGTCGGGCTGCTGGTCGGTGAAATCGCCCGCCGCAACCAGTTGCGCCTGGACCCCAAGCGCGTGAACGAAACCTTGCGCCTGATTGCCTCGACCTACGAGGAGCCGGAGCAGGTGGTTGAGATGTATCGCAAGGATCCCCAATTGATGGGAGGACTACAGAGCCGGGTCATGGAAGAGCAGGTCATCGATTGGATCGCCGAACGTGCGCAGCACACCGAAAAGTCACTTTCCTTCCAGGAAGCGATCCGCCCGCAGTAATCGTGGAATGCGGGCAAGGGTGACATGACGGGGACGGCCCTGGCGGCCGTTCGCTGCGTTTCGTCGATGCAAGGCTCCAAATCGGATGGTCGACATATCAAGCTCTTCTTAACCGCTAATCAGGTGCATATACATGAGTCGCATTGAAACCACAGCATTGAATCTGGTCCCCATGGTGGTCGAGCAGACCAGCCGTGGTGAACGCGCCTACGACATCTACTCGCGCCTGCTGAAGGAGCGGCTGATCTTCCTGGTCGGCCCGATCGACGACCATGTCGCCAACGTGGTGATGGCGCAGATGCTGTTCCTGGAAGCCGAGAATCCGGAAAAGGACATCAACCTTTATATCAATTCTCCGGGCGGCGTGGTCACTGCCGGCATGGCGATCTACGACACCATGCAGTACGTCAAGCCCGACATCAGCACGATTTGCGTCGGCCAGGCCGCGAGCATGGGCGCGCTGTTGTTGGCTGCCGGCGCCAAGGGCAAGCGGCTCGCGCTGCCGAACTCGCGGGTGATGATCCATCAGCCGCTGGGCGGGTTCCAGGGCCAGGCGACGGATATCGATATCCATGCCCGCGAGATCCTGACCCTGCGTGCGCGACTGAACGACATTCTGGCCCACCATACGGGGCAGGATGTGGAGGTCATCGCGCGTGATACCGAGCGCGACAACTTCAAGAGCGCCATCGAATCGCAGGCCTATGGTCTGGTCGATCGGGTTCTGGAACGGCGTCCGGACGAGACCGTTCAGCCGGGTTGAGGCGATGATGCGCAAGCTGTGCCGGTTCCCCGGAGGCCGCATGGCTCTGATTGCATGGCGCAAGGCGGCGACCGTGCTATTCTCGAATTGAACCCGTCCCGGCGGGTTAATCATTGGATAAATGAAGCATGAGCGAAGATCGGCAAGGCCGTTCGGGCGACAGTAACAAGATTCTCTATTGCTCCTTCTGCGGCAAGAGCCAGCACGAAGTGCGCAAGCTGATCGCCGGTCCCAGTGTCTTCATCTGCGATGAATGTGTCGAACTGTGCAACGACATCATCCGTGAAGAGCTGGAAGAAAAGGCGCAACTGGCCCGTACCTCGCTGCCCAGGCCCAAGGAGATTCTGGAGGTCCTCGACCAGTACGTGATCGGGCAGCCGCGCGCCAAGAAAACGTTGGCGGTGGCGGTCTACAACCATTACAAGCGTGTCGAGAGCCGGCAGAAGAGCGGCGATGTCGAGCTGGGCAAATCGAACATCCTGTTGGTCGGACCTACGGGTTCGGGCAAGACCCTGCTCGCGGAGACGCTGGCACGGCTGTTGAATGTTCCTTTTACCATCGCCGATGCGACCACGCTGACCGAGGCTGGCTACGTAGGCGAGGATGTCGAGAACATCATCCAGAAGCTGCTGCAGAAGTGCGACTACGATGTGGCCAAGGCCCAGCAAGGCATCGTCTATATCGATGAAATCGATAAGATTTCGCGCAAGAGCGAGAATCCCTCGATCACGCGCGACGTGTCCGGCGAAGGCGTCCAGCAGGCTTTGCTGAAGCTGATCGAAGGCACGATGGCCAGTGTGCCTCCACAGGGCGGACGCAAGCACCCGCAGCAGGAATTCCTGCAGGTCGATACCAGCAACATCCTGTTCATCTGTGGCGGTGCGTTTGCCGGTCTGGACAAGATCATCCAGCAGCGGACCACCGAATCCGGCGGTATCGGTTTCGGTGCCAAGGTCAAGAGTTCCGAAGTCAAGGCGGAAATCGGCAAGCTGCTGGCCGATGTCGAACCGGAGGATCTGATCAAGTTTGGATTGATCCCGGAGTTCGTCGGCCGCTTGCCGGTCGTGGCCACCTTGGAGGAACTGGACGAGGCGGCGTTGGTCCAGATCCTGACCGAACCCAAGAACGCCATCACCAAGCAATTCAGGAAGCTGTTCGAGATGGAAGGGGTGGAGCTCGAATTCCGGCCGGACGCGCTGGCGGCGATCGCCCGCAAGGCTTTGCGGCGCAAGACCGGCGCCCGCGGACTGCGCACTATCGTCGAATCGGTGTTGCTGGATGTCATGTACGAACTGCCGTCCCAGGAAGGCATCGGCAAGGTCGTGGTGGATGAGTCGGTAATCGAAAACAAGTCCGAGCCATACTTGATCTATCAGACTCCGGCCGGTCCTCCGCCCAGGGTCGCCTCGGCCGAGTGACTCCGACGGGGCTTCCAGCTCCGGTCTACGGCCCCTGAACGTCCCCGCCGGCCCTGGCTTGGCGGGGATGCTTTTTCCGCTTGCATCCTGTCAATATGGCCCCCATAAACGGAGCCTGGACGGTTGTCGCGTCCCATTTCCAGCTGCGGAGCTTCCATGTCACATACCGAAACCATAAGCCTCGATCTGCCGGTTCTGCCGTTGCGGGATGTCGTGGTGTTTCCCCATATGGTCATTCCGCTGTTCGTGGGGCGTGACAAGTCGATGCGGGCCCTGGAAAAAGCGATGGAGAGCGACCAGCGGATCATGCTGGTTGCTCAGAAGTCGGCAGAGGTCGACGATCCCGGCGCTTCTGATCTGTATTTGATCGGCACGTTGGCCCAGGTTCTGCAGCTTCTGAAGCTGCCCGACGGCACGATTAAGGTGCTGGTCGAGGGAATCGCGCGGGTGAAGGTCGAAGAGATTCACGAAATCGACGGCACGTTGCGGGGAACTGGACAGATCATCGATTCCGACAATGGCCGCGAGCAGCGGGAAGTCGAAGCTACGGTTCGTACCTTGCTCGGCCTGTTCGAGCAGTACGTCAAGACCAATCGCAAGCTTCCGCCGGAACTGATGCAGACGCTCAACGGCATCGACGAGCCGGGGCGGCTGGCCGATACCGTCGCGGCGCATATCGGTGCCAGGCTGGATGACAAGCAGCGTTTGCTGGAGACCAGCGGCATCGGCGATCGCCTCGAACTCCTCATAGGGCTGGTCGATGGCGAAATCGATGTCCAGCAACTGGAAAAGAAGATTCGCGGCCGGGTCAAGTCGCAGATGGAGCGCAGCCAGCGCGAGTACTATCTGAACGAGCAGATGAAGGCGATCCAGAAGGAACTGGGCGATATGGACGATGCGCCCAACGAGCTGGAGGAACTGGCGCGCAAGATCGCCACCGCCGGCATGCCGAAAGCGGTCGAAGCCAAGGCCAAGAACGAACTCAACAAGCTCAAGCAGATGTCGCCGATGTCGGCCGAAGCCACTGTCGTGCGCAGCTATCTGGACTGGCTGCTCGGTGTGCCGTGGAAGAAGCGCAGCAAGGTCCGCAAGGATCTGAAGGTGGCCCAGGAGTTGCTTGATGCCGATCACTACGGCCTGGACAAGGTGAAGGAGCGGATTCTCGAATACCTGGCCGTGCAGTCCCGGGTCAAGCAGATGCGCGGTCCCATCCTGTGTCTGGTCGGGCCGCCGGGTGTCGGCAAGACTTCGCTGGGGCAGACCATCGCCAAGGCGACCAATCGCAAATTCGTGCGCATGTCGCTCGGCGGCGTCCGTGACGAAGCCGAGATTCGCGGGCATCGGCGCACCTATGTGGGTTCGATGCCGGGCCGCATCGTGCAGAACCTGAGCAAGGTCGGAACCCGCAACCCGCTGTTCGTCCTCGACGAAATCGACAAGATGTCGATGGATTTTCGCGGTGATCCTTCGTCGGCGCTGCTCGAGGTGCTCGATCCCGAGCAGAACCATGCATTCAACGACCATTATCTGGAGGTCGACCTGGATCTGTCCGATGTGATGTTCGTGGCGACTTCCAATTCGCTGAACATTCCCGGACCGCTGCTGGACCGTATGGAAGTGATCCGCCTCCCCGGATACACCGAGGACGAAAAACTCAATATCGCCGGGCGTTATCTGCTTCCCAAGCAGCTCAAGGCCAACGGACTCAAGCCGAACGAATTGTCGATCGACGAGGGCGCTGTTCGCGATATCGTGCGGTATTACACGCGCGAGTCCGGTGTGCGCAATCTGGAGCGCGAACTGGCCAAGATCTGTCGCAAGGTCGTCAAGGATATTGCACTCGCCGGACCCGCGCGGATGGAAGGGAAACCCGCCGCGAGCAAACGCAAGGCGGAAGTCGAAGTCGGCTCGGCCAGCCTGGACAAGTATCTGGGCGTACGCCGGTTCGACTTCGGTCGCGCGGAAGAGCAGAGCGAGATCGGCCTGGTGACCGGACTGGCCTGGACCGAAGTTGGCGGTGATCTGTTGCAGATCGAAGCGACGCTGGTGCCGGGCAAGGGCCAGTTGATCCTGACCGGCCAGTTGGGCGATGTCATGAAGGAATCCGCATCGGCGGCGTTGTCCGTGGTGCGGTCGCGGGCGGAAAGATTGGGCATTCCTCCCGATTTCCTGCAGAAGCAGGACGTGCATCTGCATGTTCCCGATGGAGCGACTCCGAAAGATGGCCCCAGTGCCGGTATCGCCATGGTCACTACGCTGGTTTCGACCTTGACCAAGGTGCCGGTGCGGGCGGATGTCGCAATGACGGGCGAGATCACGCTTCGCGGTCGCGTATCGGCGATCGGTGGCCTGAAGGAAAAACTGCTTGCCGCGTTGCGTGGCGGCATCCGGACGGTGGTGATCCCCGAAGAGAACCGCAAGGACCTGGCGGATATCCCGGCCAATGTGACCGCCGATCTGACTATCGTCCCGGTGCGCTGGATCGACGAAGTGCTGGATCTCGCGTTGGAGCATCCGCTGGCGCCGGTACCGGCCGCGGGCAAGACGGCGGCAAAGCCGGTGGCGCGCCGTTTGAAACAATCACAGCCCGCTGCGGGGGTCAAGCATTAATGCCGGTGTGGAACGTGAAAACCCTCGCTACTGTTGGTTTTGAGGGCGGTCTGGCCTATCATTGATGCCAGTGACACACTCGCCGTCAGGCTCTGCAACACCGATTCAATCCTCTCGCCACTGTTAAAGACCCGGTGGCGATTCTCCCTCAGCATATTCCTGCGGAAAACAACCCCGCTACTGGAGTCTATCGAATGAATAAATCCGAGCTCATCGACAACATTGCCCAAGCCGCCGAAATGACCAAGGCCGACGCCACTCGCGCGGTTGACGCGTTTGTCGATGTCGTCACCAAGACGCTGAAGAGGGGCGATACCGTGACCCTGGTCGGCTTCGGCACCTTCGAAGTGCGCAAGCGCGCCGCCCGGACCGGTCGCAATCCGAAGACGGGCGAAGCCATCAGCATCGCGGCTTCAAAGAATCCTTCCTTCAAGGCTGGTAAAGCGCTGAAGGATGCAGTAAACTGATCCGCTCGCTACCCAGGGTGCTTAGCTCAGCGGTAGAGCGTCGCCCTTACAAGGCGAGGGTCGGGGGTTCGAAACCCTCAGCACCCACCAGATTCGCTTTAGCAACAGATTTGAAAATGCGGAGTGGTAGTTCAGTCGGTTAGAATGCTGGCCTGTCACGCCGGAGGTCGCGGGTTCGAGTCCCGTCCACTCCGCCATTAACACATCTAAGCCCCTGATTTTAGGGGCTTTTTTGTTGCTCATCCTTTTTGCCCCATGCCGTGCCCCATGCTTCGTTTTCCGCTTGAAGCGATGATATCGGCACGCCATCCTGGTCGAGAAATCTTCCAGATTTGCGGCAAAGGAACCCGATGACCTTGCGATCGGTGCCGATCAAGATGTCGTGGCCGCGAAAGTGACGAAACCGGGTGCCCGCAGGCATACAGACGTGATCCGTGATGTGAGGGGCGCCAGAGGAATCGTAGCCGACCACGATCACCGATGAGGTATCGCTCTCACGCGCATAGTCGATCCCCATGACGTATGGCCATGACATGGCCACGCTCTGTATGGACATGCCTTCCTTGACCAAGTCCAAACTCGCTATGGCCAATCGCGCCATTTCGTCCACGAAGATTCTTCCTGCCGCCAGGCAGTGCTGGCACAGGGTGCTGGGCGTGCTGGTAGGTGCACCGCAACGGGCGCAAGAGTGGTCGGCTTCATCAGCCATGGCTGTCGGGTTCGCCTTGAACGGGGGGTAGTGTCTCAGTTTGAGGTAGTGTCTCAGTTTGAAATTTAGGCCGCTACGGGCTGCCGTTTCTTGTACGGACCGCGCGGTTTGGCTACCGGCTCGGGAACCAGCACGGCGCTGTGAGGCATGATAGTAGGAGTGAAAACCCCAAAACGCTACCTTGAAACCGCGATGCTGCGATCTCATCCAATAGCTGAAACTGAAGCGGTCGCGGACACTGGGCTTGGCGCTCTGAAGGACAGCCAGTATCTCCGGAATCGCCCTGAAGGCGTCTTCGCATGCGCAGTGATGCTCATGCTGGGTTTTCGCTGATCTCACCTTCTTGTCGATGCCCTTGAGCATGGCCATGGTGTGATAATCCGGCGCCTCGTGTTGGGTGCTTGCTTCATTGATATGTCTCTCTATAGTTGAAGGCCGGGCTGCACTGCCCGGATTCTGGCCTCTGCGATGGCGGCGTATTCTGGGTTGAGTTCGCAGCCGATCCATCGTCGGGCAAGTCTTTCAGCTACTGCGGCGATGGATCATGCCTGTTCTTCCTTGGACCCCGGAGCTACCGGCAGTAGGCGCCGCAACTGCTCGGCGCTTTCTCCGACATGGCGCCGGCTCCATTCCAAAGTCCGTAGAGCTTCGCGGATTCGGTCTTCTGATGCCGACCCTTTCATGCGTTCATCGAGCTCGTTTCTGATCTTCCACCAGCTTGTATCCGCCTGCAATCCCATCGCTTTTGCCGCCTCCTGAAGGGCGGCCTGCAGCTTCTGCATCTCTGACTTGGCAGCCTCAGCCTCATTTTCTATCCGTGCCCGCTGCCGCCGTACCAGCACATCCGATTCATCCGTCAGGGCCCGCATCGCCTTGTCTCTGTTGGCCAGTGCCATAGCGAGTTCTCGGCCAGCCTTTTTCCGCATGCGATCTTGGGCCTGCCATTCCATGTATGCCCGTGGTCCGCAATTGGTGGCTCGAGCTGACTCCCGTTCGCGCGCGCACCCATCGATAACCAGTTTCAACCAAGCATCCTGCGGCAGAGGGGGCGTGGCATTCATCGTCGGTTTTTTCTGAAACCGCCATACGCCTTTAGGTGAGCGAGTGATGAGACCGCACCCTTTTGGCACTTCCTCCTTGGAAATCAGTCCTGCTGGCGTGGCAAACGTCACCGAGCCCGCATACTGCAGGTATCGCAGGTATTTCCCTTTCGTGACATCGCTCAGGAAGTCGGAACGGCTGATCTTCACTTCGAACGCGCGGGCGCGCAGCGCCGTGTACGTTTTCTCGATGGTGTAGACATCCGGTCTAGCACTTCCTGACGGACCCAACTGCATATCCGTCCAGATCGCCATCGGTGTGCTGTACCCAGCCAAGTAGGCGGCCAAGTCCGCCGCCAGTTGGTCGTGGGTCAAAGCGTCAATGGTGCAGGCCTTTTGATCTTCGGTCATCGCAACCATCAGGCAGTCCTTTTGATTGGTCCTTCCAGCGCATCAAACAGGTCTGGCATGGTCATCTCGCGTTCGGCTGCCTGCAGGTACTTCACGCCGTCCAGGAAATAGCTGGTCGACAGCTCCGATGCACGGCCGCGCCGGCGTAGCTTTATAGCCCGATATGGGACCGTGAACAGGCCGCCGAATGGGTCGAACACCAGTTCGCCGGGGTTGCTGAAGCGCTCAATCAGGCGGTCCACGATGTCGAACTGCAACGGACAGATGTGGTTCTCCAATCCCTTCTTGGTCTGCTCGCCGTTGAGGGTGAGCATGCGGTTCACATCGTGCCACACGTCCGGGTGGTGGCTGCCAGGCGCCAGCGACATGAAGGTCGATGGCAGCGCACTGCGAGCCTCCAATTGCTCGCCGATGCGCACATGAGCCTCGTAGTCGTAGATCTCGGCGAGGCTGTGCTCGGTAAACAGCTTGGCGAGCTTGTCTGGCCCAAGTTGCGCCAGCTCGTCAGCGGTCAGCAGCCGGCGGCCGCTGGAGCGCCAGAAGGCGTGTGCATCGACTTGCCAGCGCGCGCGGGTGTAGTCGGACTTGTCCTTTCGTACTGGATCGTCAGCATAGCCGCGGCTGCGGTCGGTCTGGGGCTTGTGCAACAGCACGATGTATTCCGGCGAGCCTACGCCCATTTTCGTACCGTCCTTGCACTGCTCCGACCATCCCAGGCGGTAGGTCTGGTTGTTCTCGCGCACAACATCGGTGACAACAGTGATCAGGCCCATGTAGTCGAAGCCGTGCGAACGGTAGTGGAAGATCGCCTCTGCATGGAAGGGACTGACCGTGGGCACGCCGGCGCCGGTGACGGCACCGAACTGGATCCGGTCCTTCACATGGATGGCGGCGATCCGGCCTGGTTTGAGGATCCGCAGCAATTCCGGTGTCAGGTGATCCATCTGGGCCCAGAAGTGGGCGTTATCGTCGGTGTGGCCGAAATCGTTATAGCTGGGGCTGTACTCGTAGTGGTTTGCGAACGGGATGGACGTGACGATCAGGTCCACACTGTTCTCGGCCATGCCCCGCGTCTCCTCGACGCAGTCGTTATTCGTCACCAGCCAACCCTCACCGTGCGCCTCGATGCGCTCCACGCCGAGCGAGCGTGTTAGCACCTGCGCCATCGCCGCTTCGCTGAGGCCATATTCCCGGATGATCTCGCTCATTTTCTCCACCATTTCCTCATGTCGTTTCCACTTCGCTTGCAGGCTGGCCAGCACCTCACGCTCACTTTCTGCATGCACGATCCATATCTCCACTGGGTTTTCCTGCTGAAAGCGTTGGATCCGGTGGACCGACTGGATGAAGTCGTTGAACTTGAACCCGATGCCGGCATATACGGCTAGGTGGCAGTGCCGTTGGAAGTTGCAGCCGCTTCCGGCGATCACCGGCTTGGCCGACAGGATCGGGATGCGCCCTTCGCTGAAGTCAATGACCGCCTGTTCGCGCTCGTCCAGGTCCTGGTCGCCATAGATGCTGGTCGCCATAGGAATCGCGGCCTGCAACGCATGCCGCTCGGCTTCCAGGTCGTGCCAGACAAGCCAGTGATCGGCCGGCCGGCTGGCGACGATCCCCCGTACTGCGGCGACACGCGCCGACAGGGTGTCGCGCTTCTCCCGGGCAGCGTCTTGGACGCCCAGCGCCGCATCACGGAATAGTTTGCCTTGCCCATCTCGCTCAGCGCCGGCGCCAGCGTGATCAACCGGCACCTCGACGTAGTGCACCGTCAGCTCCGGCAGGTCGTAGCCCTCGTCGCTGTAGCCTAGGTCGGACGGCTTCTGCAGGAATAGCGCCCAAGATGCCACCCACAGCCAGAACTCGCGTTCCTTGTGTGGGTACAGCGTCAGGTTGTTCGCTTGGGTGCTGTCGCGCTTGAACCAGCGCGTGAGCGCCTGGCCAGTGTCCATCACGCCCAGGAAACCGGCGTAGTGGATCAGTTCTTTGTAGCGGTTCGGGCTGGGCGTGGCCGTAGCCACGAACCGATAGCGCACCTGGTCGAACAGCGTCAGGAACTGCTGATAGGTCTTCGAGCCGAAGCTGCGCAATACCGCTGCCTCGTCCAAGCTTGCTGCCGCGAAGACATTGGGGTCCAGCTTGCCGTCGCGAACACTTTCGTAATTAGTAAGGTGGATGCCCTCGAAATCGGGGTCCACGTCGTCAGTATTGCGCACGAACCGCACCGCCGGCGCGCGCTGCGGATCCTCCGCGATCCAGCAGCGCAGATTGGCGCGCTGCTCGTCGGTGATCCGCGAATGCTCGCCGGTCGCCAGCATGTGGGCGTCACGCGCAAACTCCTGCCGCACGCCCAGCGGCAGCACCAAGCCCACGGGACCGCTGGCATGCGCCCTGGCCAGCCGCAGGATTTCGATCTGCTGCACGCTCTTACCCAAGCCGAAGCGTTCGAACAGAGCTCGGCGGCCACCGGCGCAGGCCCAACGCACCGCGTCGGGCTGGTGCCGGATCAGTAGTGGGTTAACGTCGTCAGGATCGACGTGGAAGCCCATCGCCGGCACGGTGCAGACCTTGCGCTCCAGAAATTCACGGTAGGTATCCATCTGGCTCATGCGCCCACCGCCAGTGGGATGGGCGCCCTGTCGAGGTTGGCCATGGCTAGGGCGCGCACCGCACCGGCCCAGCGCAGCACCACCCACGATAGCGAGCGCGTCGCGCGGTTGCGGGGCTGCCCGCCCTTCGCCTGGCTGAAATGGGTGCAATCCGGGCTCGCGTGCAGCCAGCCAATGTCCACGGCGCGCGCGAGCGCGGTTTCCAGCGCATGGGACGCGCCGCCGCCGCCGGCGAACAGGTCGACGACGATCTCGCCATGGCGCAGCTTCGAGCGTTGGGGTAGGGGGAAATTGAACGCTACGGATCCGTCGGCCATCACTTGGCCCCTTGGCATGTATCCGCGTCGCGCGCTTCGATACTACCCTCGATCCACGCACTGATTTCCCTTGAACTCCAGAGTGACCGTGCTCCTTTCTTCACCTGTTTGGGGAATTTTCCGGCGCGGATCTGGTTGTAGACCGATGCCCTGCAGATACCGACACGGGATAGGACCTGCGGCAGTGTGAGCAGGGACGTTTCTTCCCTGCATGCTGTGCCAGCTTCTTGCATGACCATTGCCATCAGGCCCTCGCTTGCTGACTGTCGAGCCACCAATCAAGCAGGTCGCGCGCCTCGACGGGAATGGGTTTCCCGTTTTCGTATGCGGAGACATAGCTTGGCTTGGTGCATGCTTCGCTTGCGACGTCGGCTTGGGTCATGCCGAATGCGGTCCGGATGGCGCGCAAGGTCTGCGGCTTTCCAAAGTCCTGGTGCTCGCTCTGCATGTGTCGGCGCAGGTTTTCAAAACTGCGATTACAGCAGGGGCAAACACCATTCATCACGCGCTTTCTCATGCGGCGATGGGCCTTCATCGTCATGTTGAGCTCGTGAATCGCATCCGCTGCCCGCTGGCGTTCAAGCTGTGTCAGTTCCCGTTCCTTTTCCAGCTCTTTCTGAAGGCGCTGCGCTTTAGACTGGCCGATATATCGCTGGCTGTGTCCTGCCGGGCAATA
Source organism: Lysobacteraceae bacterium (assembly GCA_031263725.1). Classification (GTDB taxonomy): domain Bacteria; phylum Pseudomonadota; class Gammaproteobacteria; order Xanthomonadales; family Xanthomonadaceae; genus JAITWM01. Next base: position 14,308 of record JAISFF010000049.1, read on the forward strand.
AAACCAGTTGTGGTCATCAATACGACGCCGCTGGAAGTCGGCGGGCATGGCAAATGCCATTCCGCACCGGCAGCACACCTCTGTTTTGAACCTGATGTTGTCCACGAATTCGGTCATGAACCTTCTCCATCCCAAATCACGTTGAATAGGCCCAGGCGTCCTTTCAGTGGGGTAAAGGTGGTCGGCACACTGTTGCGCAGCACAAGGCCGAAAGGGCCTTCGAACCACGGTGAAACGCTGTCATCCACGCAATCCACCACGTCAGCCATGCCGATAATCCCGCCGCGCTGCAGCTCCTTGGCCGGCGGCAGACAGACGCGGCGCAAGATCGAGAACCTGCAGGCGTTCGCATACTCGGCACCGGTCATGCCAGCGCTGGCATGGATCAGGACGTGGCCGCCGCCACTTCAGCGGCAGGGACAACCATTGCCTGTTGAACCTGACTTCTCCGGTCCAAATGGAGCCGTGCGGGTATTTGGCGGTGAGTCCCTTACGCGACAGACAATTGCGCAACCTGGTCGCGGCGAGCCGCATCGCGTAGCAGTTAACGCACCCTGGCGAAACGATGGTGCAGCCCGTGATGGGGTTCCATGTGGCGCCGGCATTGCCATCGCTGTCCCGGCACCATTCGATTTGGGTACCGTCAGCCATTTTCAGGCTCCGGTGCTGGGCGCGGGTTCTCGATCTTCTGTCGGCGGATCTCGGACCGGTCCACTGGCATACCCTTGGGTGCATCGATCCCGATTCTGGCCTGATTACCTTTGACCCCGAGCAGGGTCACGGTGACGTCATCGCCGATGATCAGGGTTTCACCAATTCTTCTTGACAAAATAAGCATGATTTTCTCCTTGTGTGATCTGGTTGGGTGCGGCGCGGATCGGTCCCCTCACCACCCCTCGCGCTCGATCTCGCGCCGCACCCTTGAAGTTTTGTTGATATGTCTCACCAACCCAGTAGTCAGCTGCTCGTACTGTGCCGGTGTATTCCGTACCGAAGTGCTGATTCGCTTATCACGTAGATGGAACGGCCCGCGCAGTCTCCGTCCCCGGAGCAAATCAGATGCACACGTCGCGCCATGGGGTCCACATAATCGTCAAGATCATCGATGTGAAGGGAACGGCGAATTCACGCGGAAGATTGATGCGTGGTGTATTCCATCCACAAGGTGGTTGCGCATATACGTCAGGCGGAAGAAATGCGGAATATGGCGAAAACTGAAATACCGATTTGACGTAATCCACTATGCCGCGCAGGTTTTTTATTTCTGATGCAGCCATCCGACGCTCCTGCCGTAGCTTGGTTTCAGCAAGCTCTAGCGCCTCTCGTAATTTGCGCTTCTGGTTGCGTCCGAATCGCTTACCCATGGCGCGATGCCTCCGATCCATCAGCATTCACGTCGCTGATGCGGAACGACTCTTTCAGGAGCTTCCAGAGCTGGCGGATTTCGCCCACTTGCAGGACAAACCGGGCTTCGAGTTCGGCGGCCAGATCTTTGGGCTCGCCGCGATCAAGCGCATCGGTCGCGCTGTCCAGGAATTTCAGTTTCCTGACAACCAAGTCCTCGCCCAGAACGAACGAAAGGTGGTCATCCAGGTTCAGCGCCAGTCGCGTGACCTGCTTGCCGGATTCCAAATGCTTGGTGATCTCGTCGCAGATCAGGTCCTGATTCTGGAGCTTGACGACCGCGCCGCCGTCGATCGGGTCTTTCAGTTCGCACTCTTCGCCGAAAACCAGCCTGTCCGGCATTTCTTCGCCGGCCAACCAGCCCGTGAGGATGTTTCGCGGCGCCACCTCGGCATTGAGCGGCAGAGCGGGGAAGGAGCCAACCGCGCGCCGGATCTCCGACACGACAGTATCGGCCCGGCCGCGCGTCGGTGTATCGACTGCAATGAACTGGTGATTGTGGTCGATGTAGGCATCAGTGCGGCCCGGCCGGACAAATGCTTTCGGCAGCAGCTCACGCAGCAGATCGTCGCGGATCGCCTTGCGTGCCCAGCCCCCGGTCAATTGGCCGGTGCTTTCCTTGATATCTTCGACCTTCTTGGCCGCAAGATCATTGAGAACGGCGGCGGGCAGGATCTTCGCTTCGCTGCCGACCGTCAGCCAGGTCGCATTGACGACATGATGCGTCAATGCCTCTGCGGTGCGGCCGAACGGCGGGATGAAGCCGATGCTGGTCATGTCGAGCGGCGCTACCGGCTTGAGGCGGCAGTCACCGAGGAAGCGCGCCAGGCCGGTGGCCAGGTCCTGGTCCAGTGCCGACGGCAGCAGCGTGCCCCAAGTGCTCGGGAAGCGGTAGAAAGTGATATTTCGGTAGAACATGGCGATTCTCAGTCGTTGCTGGGCGCGCGCCGGGACCTGCACGGCAGATGCACGACGATGGCGGTATGCCCGGAAGGCTTCGCGCGCAGCGCGCGCTGTAAGTCCATGCCAGCCTGATAGCGGCGGTTCAGGTCAATGGCGGCTCTGGCAGACTGAAGCTGTGGCTTCAATGCAGCCAAGTAGCGCGCCAGGCGGCTCTCGTTGGTGTCGGGATGGGTAGGCTGGATCAGGATTGCATCGAGGCCGCTGCCGATCGGGAGAATGGGGGTCGCGCTCACGGGCAGGACCTCCCGTGCACGAGATAAAACAGGTCGGCCAGCTCCCGGGGTATTTCATGCAGCTTGAGCGTCGCCAGATACGCGCGCTCGATAATGGTTTCGATGCGCGCCGCATCGCCGTCTCCGGACGGAAAGCAACCCGTGAGGCGTCCGCGTTTCGCGGCAGCGGAAAGGATGCTCCTGATCTCGTTGTCATCGAAATCGTCAACATCGATATCCACTTTGATATCCTTAAAAACAGTGATGCTCATTGCTGTTCTCCGATGCGAATAGGGATCAGATGGCTGATGCAGTCATTTGGGTATCTCCGCCAGCAGGATTGATAGTTCGCTTTTCGGATCGTGCGGATGTAGTTGGCATGCAGCGTTATTCACGCTGAAGTAGGCAGTTTCAATTTTCTTTACGGTGCGGTTTAGGCCGAGTGCTTTCGCTCGCTTTTCCAAGCCGTAAAGCTCCGATTGCAGCCTGCCCAGTTCGTATTCGATTGATGCGGCTTCAGCCGCGCAGTCGGCGCGAATCATGCCTCACCCCGCGCGTGGATGAGGGCAGCACGAACACGGCGCGCTTCGACGATGAAAACATCGCGCCGGTCTTTGCATCTGCGCGCCTCGTCACACAGCCGACCGGATACACGGCACCGTATCGCTTCACGCGCCTCGCGACGCAGTTTGAGACGCCTGCGGCCCTGTTCGCGTGCAGCGTCCCCCCAGTACTGGACCGGATTCACGTAGGCGCTCATGCCGCACTTCCGGCAATAGTTGGCCGATCCGCCCGGATTGCTTGCTGCACGGGCGGGGCCAGTCTTCCCCCAGCCTGTTGCAGTCCAGGCTGGGCTTCTCGGTCAGGGGAAATGGGCTGCGGCGCACCATCAATGACAACATCCGGTTTGCCCGCAGCAGTGTCCGGATCGGTATGGCTTCCATCCGTGGGCACACCACGGTTATCCCCTCTCTCATGCGTCCTTTGAATTTCGGCGACAAACGCTTGCAGCGTGTGCCAGCTCTTCTCCGGCACCCTGAGCCAAGTCGATCCAACCTGGATACCGAATCCGGTCGAGCCATGATCGAAGCGCGGCGCCCTTTCGGCGCTGCCCCCAACCTGGATCAAGCCGAATTTTTTGCAGATGTGGCCTACCCACCAAGAATGGGTGGGCGCCGCGCGCATTTGGTGGGACAGCCTTATGGCGATGCCCTGCGCCATCCCGGGAACTTCGGGTGTTATGGCGTTGTAATCGTCGGTAGTCATAGCGTGTTCCGTCTTTGGCTTGACTAGCAATATAGTGATAAGAAAAAGATTTGTCAAGCAATAAAATGATAGATATGTAGCGGGAAAGCACATGGCTTCAAGCGGTCATGGCAGCCATGCCGATCAGACTATAGAATCGAGAGGACCGAATCAGGAGAAGCGGGATGGATCGAGGACACACCCACTACGAGACACTGGGAGTGGTTCCGACCGCTTCCGATTCAGTTATTCGGGCACGCTACGCCGCTCTCATCCAGAGCCACAGCCGCGGCCAATTTGAGAACCCGGAAGCGGTTCAGGCACGGGCTCTTCTTGATGAGGCATTCGCGGTTCTTGGCAATAAAGCGCGCCGATCCGAATATGATGCAGCGCTACTCAATGCTGCAATACTCAGGGACGTGGTCGCGCGTTCCCGCAAGGGGCCACCACCACTACCGCCCGTTTATCCACTTCCAGAGGCAGATCGCGCTAAGTCACCGCCGGCGGCTTCTTTCCAGAGAATAGCACCAGCGCACCAGCCGGCTTCAGACAATCCGTGGAACTGGTGGTGGACCATCATCATGTCCGTTGTGGTGGTGTTTTTCGGCGCGTTCAGCGGGCTCATTGGGGCCTTGATTGGGGCAGCACTGGTCGGCGGCGCCTTCAAGCTGTGGGGTATGACCCAGAACATTGCTGTTCGCGTGCTGGTGATATTGGGGCTGGCTGGGCTGGCGTTCATCGGCTTGGTGCTTGGAGCCATCGCCAAATATTCAGCCTGAAGTCCCGGTCTTGCTTGTGGAAGAAGCGTTCATTTTCTCGTACCGGGCCTCGACTTGGGATATTCGCAGTATGGTGTCTTGGCCAGTCTTTGACGACTGCGCATAGGCTTCGACGACAGTCTCTAGGCCATGGTCCAGCAGCAGCTCGATTGCGATTCCTGGCATCAGCATCTTCCACGGCGGGACCTTGAAGTAGCCGCACAATTTGTCGATCGTGGAGGATGTAGGGTTCTTCACGCCTTCATCGCGGCTCAGTAATCCGGACAGCATGGTTTGCGCCACTTTGGCCTTGCGTCCCAGTTCCGCCTGAGACAGCTTTGAATGCTCCATGAGCCGGCGGAGGTTTTCCGCAAAGATCGCTGCTGATGCCTGTTGGGTAGCCATGTTACCAGAGTAGCGATTGGAAAATTCATTTTGATGCTTGATTGCATATCATTTAATTGCTAGATTTGGTATCATGACGGCCGAACATCTCCTGCAAATGACCATTCAGCGACTGCATGCCCATGAGGGGCAGTACGCCGAAATTGTCAGAAAAGCCCCTGAAATCAGCTATTCATGGCTGACGAAGCTGGCGAACGGCCAGATCAAGAACCCCACGGTTTCCAGTCTGCAGCAGCTGATTGATGCCCTTGACGCATTCGAAGACGAGCAGTGCATGGAGCCGCAGCAGCAGGGGTCAGCATGATGAGCCGCCAGACCCTCGGCAATCCTCAAATTCATGCCCGGCGAGGGTCGTATGGCTATCGTCACAGATAGCTGGATGGCAGGCGCCTTCGCGGCCTTGAAGGCCACGCTGGACGTAGACGCGCGCCTGAAGGGCGAAATGATCCAGTTCCTCTTGGAAGAAGGGTTCTGGGACAAGAATCGCCTGAGCTGGGATGCGGCCGTGGCCAGGTTCAATGCCGGCCTGAACCCGAACAAGCCCGAGTATTTCAAGATCGGCGAGCTGTGGGCGCTGATGGCCAAGTTTGGACGACACCAGCTTTTTCATGCGATAGCTGCCGATCTCGGCTATGAAGTGCGCGAGATCCCGACCGAGCAGCGGCGACATGATCTGTTGCGCCAACTGACGGTAGCCGAACAGCGCCATGCCGA
>JAISFF010000066.1 GCA_031263725.1 Lysobacteraceae bacterium
CCGGACGCACTCGTCCATCGGCGATGTCCCGCCAGCCGAGTTCGCCGCCCGATTCACTCCGCAACCCAAAGCCGAATTTTCCAGTTTCGCTCGGACCTAATATGGGGAGGGGGTCACAATCTTGGACTTTGTCAGTAATCACTGGTACGGCTAACGGGGGCAGGTCAGCCCGACGCTACATATCAATGTTCCCCGGCGCTACGCGCCAGATGCCCGCTGCGCGTGCGCACTCTCGCGCATGCAGAAGGAACCGCTTCGAAAGCCTGCAGCATGCCAGCCGCGTGATCGGCGACTGGATCCACTTTTACAACCACCAGCGCCCGCATCAGGCGCTGGCCATGAAAACCCCGGCTGAAGCTTATGCTTCAGCCGCCTGAGGTGAGCAGGTTCTGCTGGGTCATTACATCTTGCTGGAACATCTTGGGCTGGTGAGGCGGCCGATTCATCTATTGATGGGCCGGGCCTATGAAGGCAACGAAACTCGGCAACTCGCGTTGGATTTGGGGTTTGATCCGGTGGTGCCTCCGAAGTCCAATCGGCTGGAGTCCTGGGAATACAATCGCATTCCGTACAAGCAGCGCAATGAGGTTGAAAGGCTCTTTGGCGGCCTGAAAGGTTACCGCCGCATCTTCACTCGTTTCGAGAAGCGGGATGTCATGTTCCTCGGATTCCTCAGCTTTGTACTGGTCGTGGATGGACTCCGGATGTGTTAACAGGCCCTAAGATCAAGCTGGCCCGGAAATCGGGGGAGCAGGTCACATATGCAAGTGGCATTGGAAGACGAGTGTGCGCAAAGCTTTACCTTGGTGAGTCAGTCTGTGTCAAAACTTTTGTCTGTGTGCCATCAGAACTTTTGTCTTCCTACAGCCGTCGGCGTCGCCCTGGCGAATCCACGCCTCGGCGTGCGGGTTCGCGGGCGGACGCGCGCCAATGGCGATGCGTTTACCGTTGCGCTGGCTCATGTCGGCCACCGCAGCAGTTCATCGGTCAGCGCGGCGATCTCGCGTGCGGCGGCGCTGTCGGGCGCTGTCTCGCGTGCGAGCCGGCCAGCGGCTGCTCGGCGAGCGCGTTGCGCGCCTCGCGGCCGATGACGGTGGTACTGACGCGACGGTTGACGACGAAGGCCGAGCGCAGCGCCGGCCGAAACACCTGCGCCTCGCGGATCAGCGCCACCATCTCCGCGGAGGCCCACAAGTCGTAGGGGCTGGGTTGCACGGGAATCAGCACGCGCTCGGCCGCCAGCAGCGCGGAGCGCGCCAAGGCGGCGATGCGCGGCGGGCCGTCGATGACGATGTGATCGGCGCGACGGGCCAGCTCCGGCGCTTCCTGGTGCAGCGTCTCACGGGCGAGGCCCACGGCGCTGAACAAGCGCGGCAAGCCCTGCTGGGCGCGCCGCTGCGTCCAGTCCAGCGCCGAGCCTTGCGGGTCGGCATCGAGCAGGACGACGTGCTGGCCGCGCATCGCCAACTCGCCGGCGATGTGCGTGGCGAGCGTGGTCTTGCCGACGCCTCCTTTCTGGTTGAGCAGCGCAACGATCATGGCGCGGCCCTCGCGGTTGGAAGGCCGGCCGGAGCGTGCCGTTTCGTGGTTATCCACCGAAACGGCACGCTCTTACCAAGAGTTAGGTTTCTTGAGTTAGGAAAGTTAGAGGACGCTGAAACCCGCGCCGTTATTGGCTTTTCGGCGATTTCGCACGCCTGATAGCACGATAGGAACACGCCCGATAGCACGAGTCCGGGTACGCCTGATAGCACGAGGCCATTCACAGCTTGTCCCGCAGTTGTCCCCGTGCCGTGGAAAGCACGGGCCGGAAGGTCAGCAGCTCCGCACCGCTGTCTGGCATCCGCTCGATGCCGAGCACGTAGCCAGGCAGCGACTGCCGCGCAACCAGCGCACGCAAGTCGCAGGCGAAGTCGTAGGGCTTCGCCGTGCTGCCCGACTTGCGGTGCAGGTGCCGGAAGTCGAATTGCCAGCCGCCGGGCTGCTTGCCGCCGTGCTTGCGCACCAGTCGGTACAGCCACCGCTCGATACCGCCGGTCAGCCGGAAATACGCCGGGTCGATGGTCAGTACCAGCGCGGCGTCGAGCACGCCGGCATAGAACCAGTCCGGCAGGATCAGCTCGATGCCCAGCGGCGTGCCGCGGGCGTCGGCCAATTCCTTCCACTCGTTGATCCACGAGAAGCGATGCAGACGCCGCCCGGTCGTTTCGCGGATGGAAGTCGCCACCGTCGTCGATTGCAGCCGGTCGAGCGCGGCCTTGAGGCGCTGGTAGTCGCGCAGCGACACACCGCGCCCGATGAAGCGCAGGATCTCGTAGGGCGTAGCGTGCATCAGGCGCGACGGCCGCAGGCCCGCGTCGCGCGCTTCGACGATCTGCGAGGCTGCCCATATCAGCACGTCCGCATCCCAAATCGTGGCGATGCCGTGCTCCTGCGTGCCCTCTACGCGGATCGTGACGTTCCCGCTGCGGAAGTCGATCGGCGCCGTGCGCCGCGATTTCGCCAGTGAGAAGAACGGAAAGGCCATCAAGTCCTGGTTGTCGCGCGGCGCCATACCGTCGCCCGGCAGCGCGCGGAACAGGTCGAGCTGTTCCCGCTCCTGCGATGGGCTGGACGTGACCACGGCCACCGGCGCGCCACCGATCAGCGCGCACGGCTGTCAGCCGAGTGATGCTCGGCATATTCGGGGTCGGACGTGGCCTCGAAACTGCGCTGGTCGGCCCAGGCATCAAGGTCGGCCACCGCGTACATGACGCGGCGACCGAACTTGCGGAATTTCGGCCCGCCGCCGATCACGCGCTGCTTTTCGAGCGTGCGCGGCGACAGCCGCAGGTACTCGGCGGCTTCGTCGTTGGTGAGGTAGCGTTGGGGTTGTGCGGGCGTAGTGGCGGCAGCGGCAGCAGGCCGCAAGGGTGCGGGTCGCATTGAATGAACCTCCATCGGTGAGAAGCGCCGGCGACACCAGCGCAGCCGGATGGAGGCAGTCTCAAGATAGCGATGCGTTGTGCAGAGGGTCGTTTTGCAGTGCAGGCAAAACGACCCTCTGCCGATCAATCGAGCTGTGCCAGGCGGCGATAGCCGCCGCGCATCAGCGATCGACCGCGCCGCACGAGGCGGCGCACGCGCGAGCGCAGGCCGCCGTCGGCGTGCCAGCCGGCGGCCACGGCCTCGGCGCCGAACAGCCCTACGGCCGTTTCGCGCAAGGATGCGCACGCGAGGGTCGCGTCGAGCGCCTGCAAGGTGTGCAGCTCCAGCAGCGCGGCCGGCGTGGGCCGGGAGCGGGCCGCTGCCGCAGGCGTGGCTCCGTCCGCAGTCGCCAGCTTGTCCAGCTCGGCCGTGATCGTGCGGTAGCTCGCGCAAGGCGCGGCGCACGCGCGGATGGCGTACAGGTAGGCCATGCCATCGGCCAAGCCCGGTGCCAGTGCGAGTCGCACGCAGCAACCGGGCCAGCGCGACACCAGCACCAAACGCTTGCCGTCGTGGATCAGGTGCTTGTGGCCGGGAACGCGCCAGAACTCGAAGGCGTCCGCCTCCGGCGGTGGGTCGGCATCCGGGTAGAGCTGGAGCACGGCGTCAGGGTCGGGAAACCAGACCGGATTCGCGTCGCGCGCATCCAGCGCCGGGTCTTCCAGCAGGCGCAGGCCCCAAGCCAGCGCTGCCTCTGGCTGACGGCGACGGTGCAACCAGTCGCGCCGGTAGTCGGGATGCCTGCGCAGGTATTCCCATGCCAGCGCCGGGCCGTCCAGGTGCAGCACGTAGAGATACGCGGCGGTGGGATACCAAGTATCGGTACTTCGATCAGCCATGACGCGGTCTCCTGTTCAACAGGAACGTCGCCACGGGCGATAAACACAGGAGCTACGGCGTCAGCGACATCAAAGCGCCATCAAGTAAGTCGTAGAATCAAGCTGTAACTGGTTGTCAAGACCGATTAGCTCCGATGCCTTGCATGAGTCGTCCGAGTGCGGCGACTGCGCAGCACGCGAGTGGCGCGTGGCATCGGACACCCTGCCGCAAGCCGCGCTGCGCATCATGTCTTTTTCGGTCTGGCCCGCACTCGTCTGGTGCGAGAGTGCCAATTCAGACCGCCACGGTCTGGCGCCAGATCGAGAACGGCACAATGCGTCCCGATCAATCGGGGATGGAACCATCGCGCTGCGCAAGTTGCACGTACTCCGATAGCGGCCGTGCCGCGTGGAAATACAGGTCGCGCAGGACGGGCCGCTGCTGCGGCCCGACGATGCCGGCCAGGTCGGATAGCTTGACCGTCCCCAGCGCCGGCATCCCGATGCCGAGGTCAATCAGCCCCCAAGCGGTGTCGCCATCGGCCGGATCGAGCGCGGCCAGCAACCAAGTCGCGTGCGCGTCCGGGGTGAACAGTCGCACGACTGGCAACGGGTCGATGCCTTGACCGGCCGCGCGTGCCTCGCCGTTGGCGAGGAGTTGCGCGCGCTGTTCGACAGTGACGAGCGGCTGGGTCATGGCCGGAAACCCCACGAAACCGACGATGCACGGATGCGCCTTGCAGCCAAGACGCGGAAGCGTCGAAGCGGATGCGTGTTTTCGTGCGAAAACACGAAGGCGCAAGCCGTCGAATCCGTACACGCACGGAAACGCAAAGGCGGCATTGTGCAGGTCAGGAAAGACACGGATGCGGTTCCCCCATTCTGTCGGAATCCGCCGATGCGGATTTCCGTAAAGACACGAATACGGAAATCAACATCACCAAATGAACACTATAGATTGTAGTCCTATAGGGCGCAATCGGCTGTCATCTTGGTTTTCTAAGGGAAACCATCGGTGGCAGCTAAGCACTCATTGGCAACGGCAATACGGACGGTCAGGAAAGCGCGCGGCTTGAGCCAGGAAGCGTTCTCCGACGTGTCCAGCCGTACCTACATGAGTTCGCTGGAGCGCGACCAGAAAAGCCCGACTATGCACAAGCTGACCGAGCTGTGCGAGGTCATGGAAGTGCATCCGCTCACTCTGCTGACGCTGGCCTACGCTGGCGACAACACGCGCAAGATCGACCAGCTTCTGGCGCAGGTGCGTCAGGAACTGGAAGCGATCGAGGCCACTCGCAAGGACATCTGACACCGCGCAGGAATTGCACTACCTTCCCCCTGTGTGCGATCCGCTCAAAGTTGTGTTCATGACTAAATTCGAGAAGACAAACCACCACTACGTCCCCCAACACTGGCAACGCGGCTTCAGGGGAGCGAACGGGCATCTGTATGGGAAGTTCCGCGACGAGATCAGAGTCGTATCACCGCGAACGATCATGCAGCAGGACTACCTCTACACGGTCTTCGACGATCAATGGAACCCATCGGACTCGTTAGAAGATGCGCTCTCCGCTGTGGAAGCCGAAGATGCCAAGCTGTTCCAGCGGCTGCACAGTCCTGGCTATACGAGCACAGCGGACGACAGGAATCATCTTTGCGCGGTGCTGGCCTTGCAGGCGACGCGGCACCCGGACATTCTCCGGCGCGGAACGAAACGCAGCCGCGAGTTGGGTGAGGTACTGGCTAACGCTCACGATTACTCGCTAGATGAGTTCAAGGCCCGCATGACTGGCTTTGCCGTCAGCGAGGCCGACGCTCACGACTGCTACATCGTCCTATGCTCGCGCACCAAGGAGCAACTGGCCGAGGAGCTGGCCGAACTGACCGGACTGTCGCCGCAGTCCTCGCAGCTTCCGGAGCAGGATGCCCTTCGAGCGATGCCTCTGGTCGAGCAGCTCCTTCAACCGATGGAACTGTGGCTGCTCGATGCACCAGCGACAGAGGCATTCGTGTTGGGTGATACGCCGATACCGCAATCGGAACTGCGTCATGGTTTCTCGGTGCCGCTGTCCCGGTCTCTCGCTGTGCTGGCGTGTCCCGCCCAGGCCACGCAGAAATTGCTGTCCCGGCGCAACGCGACGGCAGCGGAAGTCAAGGACATCAATCGCACGCAAAACGACAACGCCTTGCACGTTGTCGTCGGCCCCTCGGCCGCGCTGTTGGCGACCTTGTAGGGCAACGAGAGTCTTGCATGAGCGCGTCTGCGGACGTGCTTTGCATGACGAGCACCGCGCCCCACCGCATAGGCGGAGCGCGGTGGGTGGCCGTCAGGCCGCCTGCGGCTTGCTGCGCGACCAGATCAGGTCGTGCGTGCCGTCCTCGCCTTCGATCAGGCGGGCATAGACCGTCGCCGGGAACGAAGGATCGTCGAGGGTCACGGACAGGTAATCCCGCCCGGCCTCGCTGGTCTTCTTCCACGCCGCGCCGATGTCGTGGCCGGCCGCCTGAAGGCGGAAGTCGGGGGCGTTCTCCTTGTCGCCCTTGTCGTTGGGAACCAGCTTGACCTTGACGTTGAGCGTCAGGGTGCGGAGCGTGCCGGTGAAGCCGTCTTTCTCTGCGGTGAAGGTGCCGATGTTAGCCATGATGTTTCTCCTTTCGGGTTGAACAAGGTCGCGCCAGTGCGTCCTTGTTGTGATCCGGCCGGCGGGGGATGGGCGGGCCGCACCGCGCAGCGGTCGCAAAAGCGTGGAGAACCTGGAAGCGAAAAGAATTTGCTGCGCGAGGAAGCCGCGCAGCGGCGGGGAAATTGTTTTCGCTGGAAGGTTGTGGCCATGAAGCCCAAGGCGAAGCCGTGCCCTCGCCAGGATTCACAACAAACCAAGGACGTACAGGCCGCCTGTCCCGAAAGGAGACATGGCCGACTCGGCATCCCCGCGCGACGGGTTCACCGGCTCGTGCCCTGACACGGGCAAGGCCAACACCCTAACGACAGGCGAGAACGCCGCTTGCCGCGGTTTGCAGCGACGTGCTTGAGGCGTGGCATGGAAGCTCCATAAGCGAGGTCGGGCGGCGTGTCGGTGAACCGTCCTTCGTGACGTACAGGCGGCGAACCGCCAGCGTCGAGGACGGCACGCTTTGGCACAACCTGCCGCAGCAAGCGGGGGCGTAGCCCCACAAGCCCCGCCCATTGCGGCGGGGCGCCATCGAAACCACGCCCGTGCTAGCGAGCACCGATTGCCGTGCCGCGCGCAAGCTCGTTGCGCGCTCGCCCCGTTGCCGCCTGGCCAAAGGCGGCGACGGGGCGATTTTGCTGTGGACGTTGAAACCGGGCGCGGCAGACCTGCCGCGCCCGGATCGGGAAAAGCCCCGGCGCAGCGCGCCGGGGCCATGCTGCGGGTCACGCGGCCAGCGCATCGGCCTCCGCCTCGTCGGCGGCGTCTTCCGGCGCATCGTCATCGCTCACCGCATCCGGTACGCCTTCCGGCTCCGTGTGGTGCCCGGTCTGGAACACGGCAGGCATCCAGCCGCTACCCTCGGCCAGCCGTTCGGCTTCGCTGGCAATGTCGCCCTTCTTGAGCTTCGACAGGCGGGTGACGTGCTCCGGGGCGTACTGCCCGACCGCTTCCAGAATCGCGGCCTTCGGTACGTGCTGGAAATAGCCCTCGGCGGTCGGCTTCCACCATGCGGCCATGTCCAGCCCCACGGCCTGCGCCAGTTCCGCGCCGGGCTGGCGCTGCGTGGCGCGCGGCGTCACCACGTCCACCGTGGCCGCGACGCACACGGCCAGCAGCCGCACCAGTTCGTCTTGCGACTTGGCCAGCAGCACCGCGAACAGTTCGGCGCTGTCCTGCGGCAAGGCTTCGCCCGCGACTTCCTGCAAGGTGCGCAGCGCCACAGCGGCAGACGATTCCGACACGTCCGGGGCAAGGCTTTCCAGCCGGTCTTTCACGGTCAGGCGCACGCCGAGCGGCAGGCCGTCGCGGTAGGCGTTGGGCTGCAAGACGGTCTGCACCATGCCATGCACCAGCGCGGCCAGCGCGACGTGCGGATGCTGCGCGACTTCGATTTGCAGCGCCGCCGTGCGGTGGGCGCTCAACCGCTGCGCCAGCCGGTCGGAGACGTTCGCGGCCTTCGGTACTTCGTCGGCCTCGCCTTCGTCCTCGTTCGTGGCTCCGCCTTCCGCGAAACCCTGCCGCAGCCGGTGCAGTGTGCGCAGCGCCTTCGCCTCGGCCTCGCGCAGCAGCCCGCGATAGATCACGGCTTCGCCTTCGCGGTCGATGGTGACGATGGCACCAGCCACGGCGCGCACGTCCGGTGCGTAGTCCTGCAAGGCATCCTCGATGGCTTGCAGTTCCCCGGCCACCTGCTCGCGCCGTTCTTCCAGCGTCGCCACCTTGTCCTCGTCCTCAGCGTCGTAGGCTTCTTCCAGCGTCGTGTCGATCTTGTCGAGGCGGCCTTGCAGCGAAGCGATGCGGCGGGCTTCGCGTGCGCTCGGCTCGCGGCGCTGGCGCGGCGCGTTCTGGAACGTCTGCCGGTCGGCATGGCTCATGTGCGGCACAGCTTCCACCCACGCCCAACCCTCGGCGCGCACTTCCTCGGCCTGCCCATCCAGCTTGCCGCGCACCAGCGTTTCCAGCAGCGCGGCATCGGTAAGGTAGGTTCCCGCATCGCCTTCCGCGAACAGGTCGCGGCGGATGCCGCCGCCTGCCTCGGTGTAGCCGTCCAGACCGACGAAACGCACCAGCGGATGACTGGCGCTGATTTCGCGCTCGGTCAGGCGCTCGCGCAGCGCGGACGCGCCGCGCTGCCATTCCGGTGCAGCGTAGAATGCGGCTTCCTGCGCGGCGTGGTCGTCGGTGATGGTCAAGGCCATCAACTGCTCCAACGTCACGCCACCGGCGCGGTAGTCGGCCAGCAGGCGCGGCGAGACGTTGGCGAGCTTCAAGCGGCGCTGCACCACCAGCGGGGACACGCCGAAGTCGGCGGCAATGTCCTCGATGGGGCGACCTTCCTTGACCAGCGCAGCGAATGCCTCGAACTGGTCGGCGGGGTGCATCTGCTCGCGCAGCAGGTTTTCCGCGAGGCTGACGGTACGCGCCGAGGCATCGGGCACCAGCAGGCACGGCACTTCGTAGTCGGCGGGGATGCGCTTCTTCTTCGCCAGCAGCTTCATCGCGGTCAGGCGGCGGTCGCCGGCAACGACTTCGTACTGCTCACCATCGGCGGCGGCAATCACGATGAGGTTTTGCAGCAGGCCGACGCGGGAAATGCTCGCGGCCAGTTCGGGGATGGACAGGCGCGGCGTCGTGCGGGCGTTGCGCTTGGAACGGCGCGGCTGCAACTGCGAGAGCGCAACCAAGATCAGGTTCTTGGTCGGGTCGGCGGCTTCCAGCGGCGCGGCGGTTTCGATGGCATGGGCTTCGGCTTTGGTTACGGCGTTCATGATGACGACTCCAATCAGTTGAGGGATGCAGCGCGGAGAAAAGCGGCAAGGGCTGCTGCCTGCCCCTGCCGCCGTGGGGTTCAGGCTTTCAACTGGCGGAGGCCATCGGCCAGCAGCCACAGGGCGCGGTTCAGGCGCAGGTCTTGGTCAATGCCCTGCACGGGGCGGGTGGTCTGGCGGCGACCGTTGGCGCTGCGACCGTGCAAGCCGCCACGCAAGAGGTTTTCCTGCGTGCGGTTGAACACGCTCCACAGGTCGCGGCGGTCGTCGTCGAGACGGCGCGGCGCGAGCACCTGCGTTTCGGTGACGGGTGCGGGCTTGTCGGGGGCGTCGTACTTCAACGCCAGCGCGGCGCGGGCGAACACTTCGGCCTCGCCACTATCCAGCGTGACGGCCTGCATGGCATCGCGGGATTCCTGCGCCCGGTCGAAGCCGTGCAAGACTTCGTAAGCGCCTTCGATGACGTGTCCGGCTACGTCGCCCTTGTGCGGCACGCGCACGTCGGCCACGGTGTCACCGCATACCAATCCGTTCTTGCAAACGAACCGGAACATGCCGGCAAGCATCTGATAGCTGCTTGTCCCGTCATGAGAGTTCAGCAGGATGATTTCGTTGGCCTCCCGGCCGTTGATCTGGCTGGCGTGGCGCAGCCGGATCATGTGCTTGGTGTAGTCGCGGCGGTCGTCCTGCCGCACGCGGGTCTGCGTCACCATGAAAGGCTCGAAGCCTTCGCTACGGAGTTCGCGCAGCACGGTCGCGGTGGGGATGTAGCTGTACCGTTCCGAGCGGCTTTCGTGCGGGGCGTCCGCGAAGATGGACGGGGCTACGGCGCGGATTTGGTCATCCGACAAGGGATGTTCCGAGCGCAGCACCGGGGAGCGGGATGCGAAGCGGGAAGCAAGTTGCATGGTCGTTCTCCTGACAAGGGTTGCTGTCGAAAAAGCCACCACCGGATTCCTAGATTCGGAGCCCGCCTTTCGGCTTCTCCGGTGGGGTCGGCGCGGAGACCTGGGCCGGCCTCGTTGCCACCGTCTTTCCTGAGTTCATCGCCCGCGACGGTCAGGAGCGCGCGGACGGGGGCCGTCAAGGAGGCAAGCGCAGGGTTGGTGCGGCCCGCAGGCGCAGCCGAGGACACGGCCCTGCGCGCCTTGACGGCACACGGCCGCGGGCTACAGTCGCGGACAAGGTGATGAAGTCAGGAAAGGCGGATCGACGGGCAACGGCCGCTGCGTTGGCGCAGACACCACGCAAGCGAAGCGCGCAGGCCCGGATCTCGGAGCCGGGCCGAAGGCCGCGCCGGCGCAGCCGGGGCGGCGGGCTTGCAGGGGCGCCAAGCGCAGCGCGGCGGGGATAGCCCGCAGGGCTTTCCCCAGGAGTGCAAGCGTCAGCGCGCAGCGCCGAAGGCGCGAAGGCATCGGCAGCGGACGCAGCAGAAAAAAAAGCGCGTCGCCCCGAAGGACGACGCGCTTGCGAGATCACACGACGATCCGCCCGGCGTGCCGTGCTTCGCGCGCGTAGGCGCTCAAGCGTTTCTCCGCGCGGAAGTGCAAATCGCGCTCGATCGGCAGACCGAGCTTGCCCCGAGCAGTCGCCAACTCCTGCAAGCTGACCCAGCCGAGTTCGGGCATCCCCAAGCCCAGGTCGCACAGGCCGAAGGCGTGGTCGTGATCGTCCGGGTCGATTTCGGTCAGCAGCCAGGTCGCGCCGGCGTCCGGCGTGAACAGCTTGACCACGGGGGCCGGATCGAAGTCCGAGTTTTGGAGTGATTCGCGGCCGTTGGCCAGCAGCAGGAAGCGTTGTTCGTCAGTGATGAGTGCGCTCATGGCGTTCTCCGGTTGCACGGGCGGAATTGCCCGGAACCGTCGCCAGCACGGCGCAGCGCAAGCCGTCAGGGGGCGAAGCCGGCCGCCAGGACGCCAGCGCGCATGGCGCGCGCAGCCCTTGACGGCGAGAACGCCGTGATACGGTGAAGGGAACAGCAAGACCGCCCCACTGCCCTGCCCCTTGGGAAGCGGAGCGCGCAGGCCCGCGAGGGCCGAAGGCGTCAGGGATCAAAGCCGGATGGCCGCGACTCGGCACGAGACGCGGGGCGTAGCCCGCGAGCCCGACGGCGGAACGCCGGGACGCACTGCCGATGCGATGGGGTCGAAGCGTAGGGAGGAGTAGCCCGTCACACTCTGGACAAGTCAGTCCCAGAATGTACTGCTTTGGACTGGATTCATATACAATCCAAGGACTTGCTACTGTGTGGATGTCATGGTCGATAACTCCGTGCTCACTGTGAAGGAGGTCGCGGCGCTTCTCCGTGTGGACGAGAAGACCGTGTACCGACTCGTCAAGAAACGCGAGTTACCCGGCTTCAAGGTCGCCGGTGCGTGGCGATTCAAGAGTGACGACATTGAATCGTGGATTGAGAAACAGAAGGCGGCCGAGACATGAAAACGAACACCGGCATCACGCGCAAGAAGACTGCCCATACCACGCCAACCTGGGGGAAAGCATAAATGGCTACCGTCGCCACCAGCCCACTTTCGCCAGGCCAGGATTTCATTGCGCCCGCCGACCTGCACTTTGACCGACAGAACCCTCGATTCATTGACTTGGGTTACACCGACGAAGTGGACATCGTGCGAGAGTTGTACGACCAAGCCGATGTCGATGAACTGATCCAGTCCATCCTCTCAGCCGGGTACATCGACTTCGAGCCATTGATCGTTCTGCGTGATGGCAACATCGTTCTGGAAGGCAACCGCCGGTTGGCTGCCCTTCGGTTGATTGCCGATGAAGAACTGAGGAAGAAACTCAAGATCAACCTTCCAGCAGTCGAAGCCCCCAAGCCCCTGCCCGAAAAGGTCCGTGTCCTCATCGTCGATCATCGTGATGACGCACGCAGTTTCATCGGCTTCAAACACATTAACGGCCCCTTCAAGTGGGACGCCTTGGCCAAGGCGAAGTACGCGGCCCAATGGTATGAAAGCGGCGGCGACATCAACACGATCAGTCGCACGCTCGGCGACAACCACAATACGGTTCGGCGCCTGGTCAATGGCTGGTTCGCCTTGCAACAAGCGTTGAAAGACGGATTTGACCTCACGCAGATTTCCAAGAAGAACTTTGCTTTTTCGCACCTCTATACCGCGCTGACTCGCGCCTCGGTGCGTGAGTTTCTGAACCTCAACACCGAGGACTTGTCGGCACCGCCCCAGGCAGAGCCGATTCCTGCCGACAAGCGCAACGAGCTACAACAGTTGATGTCGTGGCTCTACGGCCAGGAGCACAAGGGCGAGCCGACCATCATCCAGAGCCAGAACCCGAACCTCAACGAATTGAGTAAGGTGCTGGCGCATCCCGAGGCCAAGGCAATGCTCATGGCTCGGCGAGACCTGCGCGTGGCCTATGAGCGCGTCGAACCAGCGTCGGCCCGATTCGAGGAATCCTTGATGAAGGCTGCGAAGCAGTGTGAAGACGTGCTCGGCCTGGCCGGCGCTTACACCGGCGAGCCGACGCTCCTTAAAGTCGCTGAGGGCATGCAGCGTACAGCTCGCGCGTTGGTCACAACGATGCGCGAGCAGCAAGAGAGCGACGCGGGTGATCGCTGATGGTCGTCATCAATCCCCCTACTCCCACAGATACGCGGAGTGCTCTGGCTGATTGGCTGGAGCTCCAGACACTGGTGGACGCGCGTGGCGTATCAACACGCTCGACTTTGCTGAACGTGTTGGACATTCTCGAAGACGATGCCGCCGAGCCCAATCTGGTCGATGCAGAAACTGGCGAAGTCCTGGACGAAGCCATCCTCGAAGAAGGCCGCCAGCAGTTCATCGACATCGCTTTCGAGGAACTTGATTACCGCCAGCAGATACTCGGCGAATCCTACCCGTTCGAGGTCGATGCCGCTCGCCATCGTTTAGCGTTGAAGGAAGATCAAGCGAACCAGCCTGGACAGGTTGTCTATCTGTTTTGCCTGCTTGCCTGCGCCATCCGTGAGCGCAAACTGCAACCGACAAATGTGCTGACGCAAGCCGAACAGCAGATCGCGGATGCGTTCCAAGTCTGTGCTTGCCTGGCTGCCGGTGGCTACCTCAACGGAGAAGTCAGTTCCTTCGGCTTTCCTCGCGCAACCGGGACGGGTTTCCTCACCGCCCTGCGGCAGACCTTTGCCCGCTTCGGCATAGGAACGGTACGGGCCACTGACGACATCCCCGATGGCCTACCAACCTCCTTGAAAGATGGTGGGATCGACGTCATCGCTTGGCGCAATCACCCGGATGGCATGCCCGGAAAGATGTACCTCATCGGCCAATGCGCATCGGGCACGAAATGGCGGGAGAAGACCGTAACGGAATACATCGACCAGCTCCACGGTGCCTGGTTCACCCAGCAGCCAGCCAAGCATTCGACACCAGCGATGTTCATTCCATTCCCATTCCACCACGACATTGAGGAGCCGCAGGGCTCCTTTTCGGACACCGTTAAGAATCGCTTTTGGTACGAAGAACCTCGCTTCGGCATGATCTTCGATCGACTGCGAATCACCCACTTTGCCAATGCGTGCATGGCATTTACCGCCCCGCACCGCGATCAAGTGGAAGGCGCCGAGCGATTCGATCAAGTCATTGCCTGGGTCCAAACTACTCGTCAAACAGCGGGGCTAGTGCACGCATGAGACACCCCCTGCATTCCATCTGCCCATACTTTGCGATGTTCCCCGAGGAGTTCGTCGCAAAGCAGTTGCTGGCGTACACGGCGCGAGGTGATACCGTTTTTGATCCATTCTGCGGTCGCGGAACCACGGTTTTCGAGAGCCTGCTCAACGGCCGTCATGCCAGCGGTGTGGACATCAATCCCGTCGCCGCCTGCATCGCAGGCGCCAAAGCCGATGCCCCTCGCCTCAGTAATGTAAAAACCCGTTTGGCCGAACTTAAGATCGCCTTTTCCGAGGCCGACGAGTTCAATACGCCAGAAGGTGATTTCTTCCGCGCCTGCTTCCACGAAACCACCTTGCAGCAGTTGCTGTTCCTGCGCGAAACGCTCGATTGGCAGGATTCGCGGGTAGATCGGTTTATCGCCGCCATCATTCTCGGCGCTCTGCACGGAGAGTCCCACAAGACTCCAAACTGCCTGAGCAATCGCATGCCTCGCACGATCAGCACGAAGCCGGACTACTCGGTGCGCTGGTGGTCTGAAAAGGGACTGACGCCCCCAGAGCGCGATGCGTTCGCCATCGCCGGCACTTTGGCCGACTACCGTTTGACGAGCGAGCGACCTAGCTTGCGCGGTAGCGTCAAGCTGCGAGATGCACGCAAGGCTGAAAAGGCATTCCCGAGTCTGGAAAACAAGGTCAAGCTGATCGTCACTTCACCACCGTATCTCGATACGACGGACTACAGCGAAGATCAATGGCTGCGCCTATGGTTCCTGGGAGGCGCTGAAAGGCCACTCATCAAGAAAAACCGGGACGATCGTCACACGAGCGCCGATCTTTATTGGAAGTTTCTGGAAGAGGCATGGGAAGGCTGCTCCAACCTCGTCAAGAAAGGGACAGTCATCGTCATTCGAATCGGCGGCGCAAAGTTGACCAAGGACGATCTGTTCGAGGGGGTTCGCTCATCGCTCAGGGCGGGCCTTGCGGATTGGCGCGTTAAAGCCCTGCACGCGGGCGAGACCACGGAAATCAAAAACCGTCAGACCAATGCGTTCCGTCCGGGAACGACACCCGAACGATACGAACATGACTTCGCTTTCGCGTTGAGCTGACCGTCAACTGTTCATTGCTTCAAGCAAAGGGAAGACATTGCCGAATAGGCCGGCAATGTCGCCCGCCTGCACCGAGAACTTCTGGTTGTGAACCAACTGGTTCATCGAAGTCACCGACAGGATGCCTTCGGATTTGGCAAGTTCAGTAATGGCTCCGTGCAAAGCCTTCACCGTGTCCTTGTCGGCCTTGTTGTTGGTGAGATGATTAACGACATCCCGCAGCACATCGACCAGCGTGCGATCCTTGCCGGACTTGTCCTTGAGGCTCGGCCCGCCACTACTCTTATGGTCATCGCAATAGACCTTGGCGGAAATCTCGAATGAGCTACGCAGCAAGAAGCAGAACGCCATCGGTGCCTTTTCGAGCTTGAGCGTCAGCATCTCCTTCTTCAAGGCCACAACTTTTTCCCGGTTCAGCCCCAGCGGCGAGAACTTCCTGAGCGTCCGCATGACGGCCTTGGGGTCGTTGATCGAAACAGCGGCCGTCTTCTTGCTCGTACCTGTCGCGGCTGCGGCACTCCCCTTGCCGTTCGCACCAGAGTCGCCCCCGCTGGCGGTCGCGCCAGCTCCTCCAGAACCTGCTCCTTGATGTCCATTGCTCCCCGAAGCATGCCCCGTCGATCCGCCGGCCTTACCGCTGATGTCGTCTTGTTTTGCTCCCGGCTTTGCCGCCGGCTCATTTACCGCAGGCACCGGAATCCCATAAGGGCTGGCGAAATCGCGGCTCGATCCGCGCAGAGTCTCGAACTTGATGACCGCCTCGCCGATGTCCTTGATGATTGCATCAAGGGCATCTCGATGTCCGATCTTGGGGTATTTCTTCGCCAGTTCCGGCGCATTGCTCAAGCCAAGCCGGGGAGCGAGCCTCTTGATCGCTTCATCAAGCACGGAAATCGGATACGTCCCCGACCAATTATCCGATTGCTCTTTGCTCAGATTGCGCGCCGACTTGAGGTACTTTTCAAGAAGATCGAGCCCAGGCTCGGATGCCTTGTTGACATCACGATTGTGTCGAGCGCGCGCGATTGCCTTCCAGTCTTCTCGTGAAGCCTTGTCGCCCTTGCCATGCGTCAAGGTGACGATTCGATCGACAACCGCTGCTTCCTTGGGGCCATACACGACACACGGCACTGCTTGGTTGGCCTTCTTCCAATCATCCGAAATCGCTTTGATCTTTTCGGCGATATAGGAAGGAACCGCGATACCTCCCTTCGGGAACAAGCCGTGTATGAGTTTCAGCGCAGCAATGCGACGATTGCCCTCTCGGACAACATGCTCTGCATCGGCGCCTGCTGCCTTGGAGACGATGACGTTCTCCGTCGGCAGATAACCGTCTTCCAGTAGGCTTTCCGTCAATGCCCAGAACCGATCCGGGCTTACCGAAATCATGGCCTGGATGGCATGAGTCTCTTTCGACTGAGCGACTGTCCGGTAATTGCGCAGGTCTAGCTTCAGGTCTCGAATGTCGATCGCGGCATTCTTCGGCATTGCTCCCCCTTGTGTGATGGCGACGGTGTTGTTTTTAAGTGTAACTCCCCGTGCCCTGTCATTCGCTGCGCTACGCCACAGCGAGTTGTCCCGATAGGTGCCGAACCTCACCATGCCTCCATGCACAAGGTACTCATGGAGCCCGTCGTGGAAACCCTGCCCCCGCCTGCCCTCGATGCCAGCCGCCCCCTGCCGCTGCCAGGGACGGAAGCCTACGAGGCGCTGCCACAGTTTCCGAAGAGCCCCCTTCCTTTCCGGCGCACCATCCGCCGGCAAGAGCTGCGGCTGATCGTCCCCCTGGCCGAAACGACGATCTACGAGATGGAGCGCCGCGGCGAGTTCCCGCGCCGCTTCAATCTGACGCCGCGCTGCGTCGTGTGGGACTTGGCCGAAGTGGAAGCCTGGATCGAGCAACGCAAGCAAGCACCTCGCGGCCGCGTCTCGAAGCCCGATGTCCACCAACGAAAAACCCGCCCTGTTCGGGCGGGTTCGAGTGCGGAATGAGGCCGCGTAGCGGCCTCTCATCCGATCAGGCTACCGCGCTCAATGCCGGCACGACTACGTTCTTCGGCAACAGCGTTGGCACGTATGTCTGCCCGCCGCCCCAGGCATCGACCAGGTTGGCCCACTCTTGCAGCATGTGACGCCGCTGCTCGGCGTACTCAGCCTTGTTGTAGACCGAGCGCGAGGAACGGCCGTCCTCGTGGGCCAGGCACTTCTCGATCCAGTCGCGGTTGAAGCCGATTTCGTTTAACAGTGTCGAGCCGGTACGGCGCAGGTCGTGGACGGTGAACGGTTGCAGCGGCAGCCCCTTGGTTTTTGCAGCCTCCGCCACGAGCTGCGTGACCCGATTCAAGGTCGCATTGGACATGAACCGCTCGGCATCGTAACGAGAAGGAAAAACGAACCTAGAGCCGGCCGCGCAGGCGTGCAGCGTTACGAAGATGTCGAGCGCCTGGCGCGAGAGATAGACCACGTGCGGGTTGCGTCCCTTCATCCGCTGCTTCGGGATCGTCCAGGTCTTGCTCTCGAAATCGACCTCATCCCAAGTCGCTTGGATTAGTTCGCTCTTGCGCACCAGCGTCAGCAGGATCAGGCGCAGCGCCAGCTTGATAGTCGGATAGGTCGCCACCGACTCCATCTGTTGCACAAACAGTCGGATTTCCAGCGGCGACAAGGCGCGATCCTTCGGGACGAAGGTGGCGATCGACGCCGCGCCTACGCTGTTGGCAGGGTTGTCCACCTTTTCGCCGTGGGCGATGGCGTAGACATAGACCTGCTTCACGATGTCCCGAATCTGGACCGCGGTGGCGGGAGCCCCGCGTTCCTTGACCTTGTTGCATAAGGCCCGCAAGTCTTCGGCTTGGATCTCGGTCAGCAAGCGGTTTTGGAAGACCGGCAGGATGTCCCGGTCGATGATGTGCTTGCGCATGGCACGCGTGCTGTCGGCCAACCTTGCATTGGCCAGCCAGGTGTCCATCGCCGTGCCGAAGGTCTTGATGGCGACCACCCGGCGCTTCTCGCGCTGCTTTTCGAGCGCAGGCGAGGTGCCCTTGAGCACGGCTTTGCGCGCGTCCAAGAGCAGTTCGCGCGCCATCGCCAGTGAGATGCCGCCCGGGCCATAGCGCCCGAGGGTCAGCGTCTCGCGGCGGCCGTTGAGGCGGTAGTCGTAGCGGAAGGTGATAGTACCGCTGGTCGATACCGTCACGTACATCCCGTCCCGGTCAGAAGCCTTATAAATCTTGGACTTAGGCTTCAGATTTCGTAGTGCAGCGTCAGTAAGCATCGAGGTTTCCTCCGGCTTGTGACGGCTTTACCGTCAGGTTTTACCGTCAAGGACCTGGAGACCTGCTGATGCCCGGAAAGCCGCATAAAACAAGCATTCCCGAGAAGGCTTTTACCGTCAAAGACGGTAAAAGTCTGAATAGTGAACAAGAGCGTCTTAATCCGGCCTCGATTTTTACCGTCAGCTCTACCGCCAACTTTTTCTGCTGGCCGGCGATAGTCACCGATAGCTGTCGTGACGTATTTATTTCTAAATCAATACGTTACGTCAGATTTTCGATAACTGACGATAGTCCTCGAAGGACGTAAATTCACTCCCACTCGATCGTCGCCGGCGGCTTGCCGCTGATGTCGTAGACGACGCGGGAGATGCCGCGCAGTTCGTTGATGATCCGGCGCGATACCTTGTCGAGGAAGTCGTAAGGCAGGTGCGCCCAATGCGCGGTCATGAAGTCGACAGTTTCGACCGCGCGCAGGGCGATCACCCATTCGTAGGCGCGCGCATCGCCGACGACGCCAACCGACTTGACCGGGAGAAATACGGCGAAGGCCTGGCTGGTCTTGTCGTACAGATCCCAGGCACGCAACTCCTCGATGAAGATGTGGTCGGCGCGGGCCAGCAGATCGGCATATTCGGCCTTGACCTCACCGAGTATCCGCACGCCAAGGCCGGGACCCGGGAACGGGTGCCGGTACACCATTTCGCGCGGCAGGCCGAGTTCGACGCCCAGACGCCGCACTTCGTCCTTGAACAGTTCGCGCAGCGGTTCGATCAATCCAAGCTTCATCTGCTCCGGCAGACCGCCGACATTGTGGTGGCTCTTGATGACATGAGCCTTGCCGGTCTTGCTGCCGGCCGACTCGATCACGTCCGGATAGATGGTGCCTTGCGCCAGCCACTTGGCGTTGCGCAGCTTGGCCGATGCCTCCTCGAAGATCCCGACGAACAAATTGCCGATGATCTTGCGCTTGGCTTCCGGATCGGTCACGCCCTTCAAGGCGCTGAAATAGCGCTCGTGCGCATTGACCCGCACGACCTTGACGCCCAGATGCTCGGCGAAAGTCGCCATGACCTGATCGCCTTCCTGGTAACGCAGCAGGCCGGTATCGACGAAGACGCAGGTCAGTTGGTCGCCGATAGCCTTGTGCAGCAGCGCCGCGACCACGGACGAATCGACACCGCCCGACAACCCCAGCACGACTTCATCGGAACCGACCTGCTCGCGCACGCGTGCGATCTGATCCCCGATGATGCCGGCGGCGTCCCACAAGGTGCGGCAACTGCAGATATCGACGACGAAACGGCGCAGCAACGCCTGTCCCTGCTTGGTATGCGTGACTTCCGGATGGAACTGCACACCATACCAACGCTTGTCGTCGTTGGCGAAGGCGGCGACCGGCACACGGTCGGTCCTGGCGGTGACGGTGAAGCCCGGCGGCGCGGTGGCGACATGGTCGCCATGGCTCATCCAGACATCCAGCCGCGGCGGCGAACCGGGATGGTCCTTGAGCCCGTCCAGCAGCCGGTCCTGCGCGACGACCGAGATCTCGGCATGGCCGAATTCGCGCCGATCGGCCGCCTCGGTCTTGCCGCCCAACTGCTTGGCGATGGTCTGCATGCCATAGCAGATTCCCAGCATCGGCAATCCCGAATCGAACACCTGCTGCGGTGCGACCGGCGCGTCGATGCCGGTGGTCGATTCCGGGCCACCCGACAGGATGATGCCCTTGGGCGCGAATGCGGCGATTTCCGCCGGATCGTGATCCCAGGCCCATATCTCGCAGTAGACGCCGATCTCGCGGATGCGCCGGGCGATCAGTTGCGTGTATTGCGCGCCGAAATCGAGAATGAGGATTTTGTCGCTATGAAGATCAGTCATGGCCAATTTGAGAATCCCGATAAGGATGACCCTGCATCAACTCGACCAGGATCACGATGATGAAACCCACGACGGCGCCCGCGCCGGCGAGACGGACGATTTGCGCCTGCGTCATCTCGGAAATCGAGATCGCGAAATGTCCGCCGGCCGCATCGCCAAACAGCCAGCTCAACAGGCAATAAGCGAGCGGATAGCACAAGGCATTGAGCACGACCGCTCCGGCTATCCGCTTGAGGCGATGATCGACCCAGCGGCGCAGGCCGGCCACGATCAGAAACGTCGGGATGCAGCCCAGCAGCGCAACGAAACCGCCCGCATAGAGGTAGCCGTAGGTGCCCGGCGAGGTGAACAACAGTACCGGCATCGCCGCCGCCAGCAGAAGAGTGACGACCAGAACCGCTTTTTTCACGCGCCCGCCTCCATGCCCGCCAGACCGGCCCGGGCCTGGAAACCGGAAACCGGCGCTGCATCGAGCGCCGGTTCTCCTGTTCCGAACCTGTTGTGGCCAGGACCGAACGATGCCGGCGTTTCCGCAGTCCGCGCCCAGCGGTGGGTTCGCGACTCCGGCAGTGTTTCCGATCCCTTCATGCCGAATACCTTCAGCCTGCCTGATAGTTCGGCGGCGCCTTGGTGATCTGGACATCGTGCACGTGACTCTCGCGCTGCCCCGCGCCGGTGATCCTGACGAACTGCGGCTTCCTGCGCATTTCCGCGACCGTGGCGCAGCCGACATAGCCCATCGTGGCACGCAAGCCACCCATCAGTTGATGGATGATCGCCGCCAGGGTGCCGCGATACGGGACCCGTCCTTCGATACCTTCCGGCACCAGTTTGTCCGAATCACTGTTCTCCTGGAAATAACGGTCCTTGCTGCCCTGCTCCATCGCGCCCAGGCTACCCATGCCGCGATAGCTCTTGTAACTGCGGCCCTGGTAAAGCTCCACTTCGCCCGGCGCCTCTTCGGTGCCCGCGAACAGGCTGCCGATCATGATGGTGGATGCACCGGCGGCCAGCGCCTTGCCCAGATCGCCGGAATAGCGCACGCCGCCATCGGCGATCAGCGGAATCCGGTCCTGCAATGCTTCGGCGACCATGTCGATGGCGGTGACCTGCGGCACGCCGACACCGGCCACCACGCGGGTGGTGCAGATCGAACCGGGGCCGACGCCGACCTTGACCGCGTCCGCGCCCATGTCCGCCAGCGCCAGCGCGGCTTCGCCGGTCACGATGTTGCCGCCGATGACCTGCACCCGCGGATAGCGCCGCTTCACCCAGCCGACGCGTTCGATCACGCTCTGCGAATGCCCGTGTGCGGTATCGACGATCAGCACGTCCACGCCGGCGGCCACGAGGGCTTCGACACGGCGTTCGGTCTCGCCGCCGACGCCGACCGCTGCGCCGACCAGGAGACGGTGCGAACCGTCCTTGGCCGCGTTGGGATTGTCGGTCTTCTTTTTGATGTCCTTGACCGTGATCAGACCACGCAGTTGGAATTCGTCATTGACGACCAGTACCTTCTCGATGCGGTTGCGGTGCAGCAACCTGCGCACCTCTTCGTCGTCCGCGCCTTCCTTGACCGTGACCAGCCGGTCCTTCTTGGTCATGATGTGGCGGACCGGATCATCCAGTTCGGTTTCGAAGCGCATGTCGCGGCCGGTCACGATGCCGGTCAGCTGACCCTGGTCGTCGACCACCGGCACGCCGGAAATGTTGTGCGCGCGAGTCAGCGCCAGCACTTCGCGGATGGTGGTATCCGGCGTGACCGTGATCGGATCGCGAATGACGCCGGATTCGAACTTCTTGACCTTGGCGACTTCGGCCGCCTGCTGTTCGACGGTCAGATTCTTGTGGATGATGCCGATACCGCCCAGCTGCGCCATGGTGATGGCCAGCCTGGCCTCGGTGACCGTATCCATGGCCGCCGAAACGATCGGAATCTTGAGCGAGAGGTCCCGCGTCAGGCGCGTGCCGAGGTTGACATCCTTCGGCAATATGGTCGAATGGGCGGGAACGAGCAGTACGTCGTCGTAAGTGAGCGCTTCAG
This sequence comes from Lysobacteraceae bacterium, assembly GCA_031263725.1. GTDB lineage: Bacteria > Pseudomonadota > Gammaproteobacteria > Xanthomonadales > Xanthomonadaceae > JAITWM01. Next base: position 22,183 of record JAISFF010000066.1, read on the forward strand.
CCAAAATGCGTAGCATTGGCATGACCCGGAAGTAAGGAAGCACGACATTATACCGCGATTGCCTTAATCGGGTACCGGCGTGTTTCCGGCCCGACCGGCAACCGCTCCGGGCCGGGTCAAGCCCGCGTTCCCGCCTCGGCCGCTTCCACGGTGTTCTGCATCAGCATTGCCACGGTCATCGGCCCGACCCCGCCCGGCACCGGGGTGATCCAGGCGGCATGTTCGGCGGCGGCGTCAAATCCGATATCGCCGATCAGCCTGCCGTCCTCGCCCCGGTTGATGCCCACATCGATGACTGTCGCGCCCGGCTTGACCCACTCTCCCGGCACGATGCCGGGCTTGCCGACCGCCACCACCAGGATGTCGGCGTCGCGGACATGCTTCTCCAGCACTTCGCTCGAAGTGAAGCGATGACAGCAGGTGACCGTGCAGCCGGCGATCAGCAGTTCCAGCGCCATCGGTCGGCCGACGTGATTGCTGACGCCAACGATGGTGGCGCTGCGCCCCCGGATCGGCTCGCCGGTGCGCTTGAGCAGTTCCATGATCCCGCGCGGCGTACAGGGACGCAGGCCGAACTCGCGCAATGCCAGATGGCCGATGTTCTCCGGATGGAAGCCATCGACATCCTTGGCCGGGTCGATCTTCTGGATCAGGCGACCGGCATCGGGAATGCCTGGCAGCGGCAACTGGATCAGGATGCCGTTGACCCTGGGATCGATATTGAGCTGCTCGATCAGTGCGGAAAGCTCCTTTTCGGTGGTCTCGGCCGGCAGGTCGAAGTCGATCGCTTCGATCCCGACCTTCTCCGCGGCCCGGCGCTTGTTGCGCACATAGACGGCCGAAGCGGGATCGCTGCCGACCAGCACCACGGCCAGCCCGGGGCGCGGCAAACCAGCCGTCACGCGGGCATCCACCCGTGTCTTCAGTTCATCCAGCAGGGATTCGGAAATGGATCGTCCGTCGAGAATCTGCACAGTCATCGGCCAGCAACCGCCCAAAGAAAACGTCCCGGATATTGTCTCCGATTGGAAGGCGCATGGGGTGTTTACGATCAATCGGATGGCAGTTCCCCATTCCCGATCGCCGCAGCAACCTACACCCTACACCGCAGCGCCGGCACAGAACTGGACATAATCGATATAGCCGGGAAATGCGCGATCCGGAGCGCAGACCGGACAGTCCGGATCAGGGCGCAGGCGCACCTCGCGGAAGTGCATCGCCAGGACATCCAGTTGCAGCAGGCGTCCCACCAGCGGTTCGCCGATTCCCAGGATCAGCTTGATCGATTCCGCCGCCTGCATCGAACCGACGATACCCGGCAGCACGCCGAATACGCCGGCTTCGGCACAGTTCGGCGCGAACTCCGGCGCCGGCGGCTGCGGAAACAGGCAGCGATAACAAGGCGCCCGACCACGGTGACGCCCCGCGTCGAATACGCTCAGCTGCCCCTGGAACCGCTGGATCGCGCCATATACCAGAGGCTTGCGCAGCTTGATGCAGGCGTCGTTGAGCAGATAGCGCAGGGGGAAGTTGTCCGATCCATCGAGTATCACATCGATGCCTTCCAGCAGCGTCTCCACATTGGAGGAATCGATCCGCAGCGCCCGGGCCTCGATATCGAGCGAGGGATTCAGCGCCGTCAGCCGCGTGCGCGCGGATTCCACCTTGAGCCGGCCGACATCGGCATCGATATGCAACACCTGCCGCTGCAGGTTGCTGCGGTCGATCCGGTCGTCATCGACGATACGCAAACGTCCGATGCCCGAAGCGGCCAGATACAGGGCGGCCGGCGAACCCAGGCCACCGGCACCCACGACCAGCACGCTGGCTTGCTGCAATCGGCGCTGTCCTTCCACACCCACTCCCGGCAGGCGGAAGTGGCGCGAATAGCGCTCGAAGAAATCCCGGTCGGCCGGATCCAGCGCTGGCCGGGTCATAGGCAAGCCGGCCTTTTCCCAGGCGGAAGTCCCGCCGACGACCGATGACACGCGCCGGTATCCCTGTTCGGAAAGCCGGATCGCGGCCGTTCGGGAACGCGCGCCGCTCTGGCAGATCAGCAGGATTTCGGCCTCCATATCCGGCAGCAATGCAGCGGTGCCGGATTCCAGCTCTGCTTTGGCGATGCCTTCCGCGCCTTCCGCCCGGCCGCCCGCGCGCTCGTGCGCTTCACGCACATCGATCAGTCGCGCGCCCGCATGCTGACGCTCTCTGGCTTGTTCCGGGGTGATTTCTGAAATCGACATGCGGCGATTATCGCGCAAGCGAAGTGTTAAGAGCCGCCAACATCATTCGAATACGGGAAATCGCCGGACCGGTATCCGTCGGCCCGGCTGGCGTGCCTCATCGATGCAGCGATACGCCGGCGTGGCCCACATGGCATCGACTTCCCCGCTTGGCGACATGAAGCAATCGACACCGGTTCTCCCGTTCCCTCACGGAACATGAAAGTGAAACACGCCCACAGGTCAGTGAAAGCCGGGAATACGGATCCGCCGCATTCCTGTAATGACGATTCCCCCGGGACCGCGAGGGTACTCACTCCGCCGAGCGGAATCCGCCTTGATCCGGCAACCGGCGGACGGGACGGGCGGACATGAACAACCGGGCTTTAGTTCATGTACCATGTACGGCTGGTGGTTCAAATTCTGCGACATCCGACTAGCGCTTTGTCTTTTGGTAAGGAGATTTTGATATGTACCGTAAATTGTTGCTCGCCTCCGCATTGCTGATGCTGGCTCCCGCCGCTTTCGCCGCCGGCAACTGTTCTGTGGATCTCGAAGGCAATGACCAGATGAGATTCAACCTCAGCAGCATCACCGTTCCCAGCAGCTGCCAGCAGTTCACCATCAACCTGAAGCATGTGGGCACGATGGCCAAGACGGTCATGGGTCACAACGTGATCGTTGCCAAGACCTCCGACATGCGCGGTATCGAAACCGACGGCATCCGTGCCGGCCTGGCCGCCGACTACGTAAAGGCGGGCGATACGCGCGTCGTCGTGCACAGCAGGGTCATCGGCGGTGGCGAAACCGCCTCGGTCACTTTCCCGGTCGCCAAGATCACCTCCGGCGGCCCGTATTCGTTCTTCTGCAGCTTCCCCGGCCACGCCGCGCTGATGAAGGGCACCATTACGGTCCAGTAAGGTTTCCATCCATCGAAACGCCCGCTACGCCGCCTCCGGGCGGCGTAGTCGTATCCGGAACCGGAACCGGTCAATTCCTGAAAACCGGCGGATCAAGCTGCTAAAATCCCCTTGCGGTTTTTCAGTCATAAGGCGTCCGTCAGGCACCGCAAACGCCGCCCATCTTGTCAGCGAGCGATGCGCTACCCTCTATGAACCCAGTGATACGTTGGTTCCATCAACTCGGATCGCCTCCCTATTTCGATCGGTTCGCGGCGCGTTGGGCGCCCTGGTGTTACGCGATCGCCGCTGTTCTGCTCGGTGTAGGCTGCTGGATGGCGCTGTTCATGGTTCCGGCCGACTATCAGCAGTCCGATAGCTTTCGCATTCTTTATATCCACGTGCCCGCCGCCTGGATGAGCATGTTCATCTTCGCCCTGATGGCGCTGTACGCGGCCATCGCACTGATCTGGCGGATCAAGCTGTGCGAGATCCTCGCCATGGCCTGCGCGCCCATCGGCGCCGCCTTTGCCGTGATTACTCTGGCGACCGGCTCCATCTGGGGCAAACCCATGTGGGGAACCTGGTGGGACTGGGACCCGCGGCTGACCGCCGAACTGATCCTGCTGTTCCTGTACCTGGGAGTCATCGCGCTGTACCACGCCATCGAGGACAGGCGTGTGGCGGCGCGCTCGGCCGGCCTGCTGGCGATCGTCGGCGTCGCCCTGCTGCCGATCATCCGCTACTCCGTCGTGTGGTGGAACTCGTTGCACCAGGGCCAGACGATCAATCTGTTCGGAGAATCCAAGATGGACCCGAGCATGCGTATGCCATTGTGGATCATGGTGATCGCAACCAAATTCTGGTTCGCGGGTTCCTTGCTGGCGCGTGCGCGCGCCGACAATTTACGCCGCGAATCCGCCAAGGATTGGGTGCGTCGATTGCTGGAGAAAAAGCCATGAATTATCTTGGTTATGTCATAGGCGCCTATGCTGTGTTCGCCGTGATTCTGCTGTGGGATTTCGTCTCGCCACGCTTGCAGATCCGACGGGTATTACGTACGGTGCAATTGCGCATTCAGCGCGAGCGCCGCCAGTCGCCGGAGGCGAAATCCGTGGAGTTGAGCCGATGAATCCTGTCCGCCGCCGCCGCCTGCTCTTCGTCCTGCTGCTGGCGCTTGCCGCCGGCTTGGCCACCGCGCTGGTCGCGATGGCCTTGCAACGCAACGTCGCCTATCTGTACCTGCCGGCGGAAGTGCTGCGCGGGGAAGCCGGCGACCACGCCCGCTTCCGTCTCGGCGGAATGGTCGAGGAAGGTTCTTTCAAGCGGAAAGCCGGCTCCCTGGAAGCCCATTTCCGCGTCACCGATGGCGACGCCCAGCTTCCCGTCGTATACACCGGGATACTTCCCGACCTGTTCCGCGAGAAGCAATCCGTCGTCGTCACCGGGCACATGGAAAACGGCGTGTTCATCGCCAACGAAGTGCTCGCCAAGCACGACGAAACCTATACGCCGAAGGAAGTGGCCGACAAGATGGGGCGGGCCCATGAAGCGCATCATGTGGACATGGCCGAGGCCAACACCGGAACCTCGCCGCAGGTTCATTGAAGGTGTTTCGCGACCATATCCCGCAAACTGTTCCGGTCCAGGCAATCCGATGTTCATCCGACATCGGATTGTGTCGTTTATGGCCATCGCACTTCGCCATGAAATGGATTGAAGGCGGCTATGCCGATGCCGTGGATTTCATGACGCCATCGAGTACAGGCAAAACATGCGCCCCCCATCGCGCGCTTCCGAGTTCCACCGTCACCGGATCGTATCCTTCCCCGTTCTCTTACCTGGCGATTGCGCATGTTCCCTGAGCTCGGACAGATCACCCTGATTCTGGCGATGCTGATCGCCGCCATACAGGCAGTGGTGCCGCTGATCGGCGCACAGCGCGGCCAGGCGTCCTGGATGGCGGTCGCGCGCCCGGCCGCTTATGCCCAGGCACTGCTCGTCCTCGCCGCATTCGTGATTCTGACCCTGGCTTTCGTCAATCAGGATTTCTCGGTCAAGTACGTCGCGGACAATTCGAACTCGCTGCTGCCCATGATGTACCGCTATTCGGCGGTCTGGGGTTCGCACGAAGGCTCGTTGCTGCTTTGGGCGCTGGTACTGGCGATCTGGTGCGCGGCGGTCGCGGTCTTTTCGCGGGCGTTGCCGCCACAGGTGGTGGCCCGCGTACTCGGCGTAATGGGCATCGTCGCGGTCGGTTTTCTGGCCTTCCTGATCTTCACGTCCAATCCCTTCGAGCGCCTGCTCCCCGCAGCGCCCGAAGGCCACGATCTGAACCCGTTGCTGCAGGATCCCGGTCTGATTTTCCATCCCCCGATGCTGTACATCGGTTATGTCGGATTCTCGGTCCCGTTCGCATTCGCGATCGCCGCCCTGCTCGATGGCCGCATCGATACGCGCTGGCTGCGCTGGACCCGTCCCTGGACCAATCTGGCCTGGGGCTTCCTGACCATCGGCATCGCGCTGGGAAGCTGGTGGGCGTACTACGAACTCGGCTGGGGCGGCTGGTGGTTCTGGGACCCGGTGGAGAACGCCAGTTTCATGCCCTGGCTCGCCGGCGCGGCGCTGTTGCACTCTCAGGCGGTGACCGAAAAACGCGGCAGTTTCCCGGGCTGGACCCTGCTGCTGGCGATCGCCGCTTTCTCTCTCTCATTGCTGGGCACCTTCCTGGTGCGCTCCGGCGTGCTGACCAGCGTGCATGCCTTCGCCGCCGATCCGGCGCGCGGTTTGTTCATCCTGATCTTCCTCAGCCTGATTATCGGCGGCTCCTTGCTGCTGTATGCGCTGCGCGCCTCGCGCATGGAGAAAGGCGCGCCGTTCGCCGGCTTCTCGCGCGAAACTCTGCTGCTGATCAACAACCTGCTGCTGACCAGCGCCTGCTGCATGGTCCTGCTGGGTACGCTCTATCCGCTGATCGCCGATGCCCTGAAACTGGGCAAGATTTCAGTCGGCCCTCCCTATTTCAGTCTGCTGTTCCTTGTCCTGATGACTCCGCTGGTGCTGGTGCTGCCGTTCGGCCCGCTGACCCGCTGGCAACGCGAGCAGCCTTCAGGCGTGATGGCCATGCTTGCCCCTTGGGCCATCCTGGCGCTGGCCGGTGGGGGAGTCGCCTATTTCCTGGCGCCGCAGAGTCCGTTCAAGACCGCGGCCGGCGTGGCCGGCGCGCTGTGGGTCGGAACCGGAACCCTGCGTTTCGTCCGGACCCGGCTGAAAACCGCCTCGCGCAAGATCACTCCGGAAATGATGGGAATGATCCTGGCGCATTTCGGCATCGGCGTGTTCCTAGCCGGGGCCTTGCTGGTCGAGGCACTGAACACCCAACGCGAAATCGCTCTCGGCCCGAACCAATCGATCCAAGTGGAGCAATACGAGTTCCGTTTCGAGGATGTCGACGAAACGCGCGGTCCGAACTACCTTTCCGACCGCGGTCACATCCAGGTCTGGAAAAGCGGCAGGCAGATCGCCCTGCTGCATCCGGAAAAGCGCTCGTATGCCGGAGGCGGCCAGGTCATGACCGAATCCGGCATTCGTCCCGGAGTCCTCACCGATATTTATGTCGCTCTGGGCGAGCCCCTGGGCAATGGCGCCTGGGCGGTACGCGTCCATATCAAACCCTTCGTCCGCTGGATCTGGGCGGGCGCGTTGCTGATGGCCCTGGGGGCATTCGTCACCGCGGCCGACAAACGTTTCCGCCGCAAACCGGAGAAAGCCTGATGTCGCAATCGCCTGTCCCCCGGCGAAAAGGATTGCCGATACCGGTCATCGTCATCGGCACCACCGTCTTCATCGCACTGGTCTGCCTGATGATCTATGGCGTGGTCCGTTCGGGAGATCCCAACCGGGACATCCTGCCTTCGGTGCTCATCGACAAACCGGCACCGGAGTTCAGCCTCCCGGTGCTGCACGACCCGGGCCGCCATGTTTCCAGCGCCGACCTGCGCGGAGCGCCCTATCTCCTGAACGTATGGGGCAGTTGGTGCCCGAGCTGCCGGATCGAGCATCCGACCCTGACCCGCTTCGCCGAAACCAAGCGCGTGCGTGTCGTCGGCTACAACTGGAAGGACGACAACAGCGACGCACTGCGCTGGCTCGAGCAATTCGGCAATCCGTACATCGTGGTGGTGACCGACCAGGATGGGCGCAAGGCGCTGGACTGGGGTATCTCCGCCGCGCCGGAGACATTCCTGATCGACGGCGACGGGGTCATCCGGTGGAAGTACTCCGGCCCGCTGACCGATGAAATCATCAACGAGCAACTGATCCCGATACTGGCGAAAGCGGAGCGCGGCCCATGAGAACCTGGTGGTTGTTCCTGCTCCTGGCCATGCTGGCTCCACCGCTCCAGGCGCAGCGGATGCTCAACGATCCAACGCCGCTGCAGTTCGCCGATGCCAGGGAAGAGATGCGTTTCCATTATCTGACTTCGGAGCTGCGCTGCGTACAGTGCCAGAACCAGTCGCTGGCGGACTCCAACGCGCAGATCGCACACGATATGCGGCGCGAAGTGCTGGAGTTGATGCGCCAGGGCCGATCGGACGAACAAGTGAAGCAGTTCCTGGTCGATCGCTATGGCGAGTTCGTCCTGTACAAGCCGATGGTCGAGTCGCACACCTGGTTGCTGTGGTTCGGCCCGATCCTGCTGCTGATCGCCGGCGGCATCGTCGTACTGCTGATCGTCCGCCGCCGTAGTTCACCCGACATCAGCCTTCCCAATGACGAGCAGGAGTGGTAATGGTCGCCTTTATCATTGCCACCACATTGATCGTGATCTGCGCCCTGACCTGGGTGCTGAAACCGTTATGGACAACGTCCCGCACCGCGTCCGTGGTCCTGATCCTGCTCATGGGGATCAACACCTTCGCGATATACATGATGGTCGGAACCCCCGCCGCCCTGGACCGGAATGTCACGGCGACACCGCCGGAGCCGCATTCGCTGGCCGAAGCGGTCGAACAGCTCCAGGCCGAAATGCAGCGCAACCCGGAAAGCGCCGAAGGCTGGGGGTTGCTCGCGCGTTCCTACATGCAGCTGGGCCGTCTGCCCGAGGCTGGAGCTGCCTATTCCAAGGCTGTGCAACTGCTTCCCGACGAGCCGGATCTGCTGGTCGAGGCGGCCCAGGCGCGCGCCATGTCGGCACCACAGAACCGCTTCGATGAAGCCGCAGTCGCGATGTTGCGACATGCACTGGAAGTGCAACCCGGACACCAGCGCGCCGCCTGGTTCATCGGTATCTCGCAACGCCAGAGAGGTGAAGCCGCCGAAGCCGCCGCCACCTGGGAAACCCTGTTGCCGCGTCTCGATCCGAAAGCCGCCGAAGCCCTGATCGTCGAAATCAACCATGCCCGCCGGGACGCGGGTCTTCCGGAATTGACGCCTGCATCCGCAGCTCCCGCCGCTAGCGATGCTTCTGTGGCCTCCATGCCGATCAACATTTCCGTCCAGCTCTCGCCTGCTCTGAAATCGAGCATGTCCCCCGGCGATACCCTGTTCGTAATCGCGCGCCAGGCCGATGGGTCCCCCATGCCGGTAGCGGTAAAGCGGCTCCCTGTGGGCGACTTCCCCGTCGTCGTCGAGCTCAGCGACAACGATGGCGTGATGCCGGCACTGAAGCTGTCGGAAATGGACCAGTTCCAGATACTCGCGCGCATTTCCAAGAGCGGAGAGGCGGGACGTGCTTCCGGGGATCTCGAATCCTCGCCCTTGCAGGCACAAACGAAATCCGCCGATACCCCATTCCAGGTACTGATCGACCAAAAGGTGCCGTAGGTTGCTTCGCGGTCCGGGCAGCGATCAACGGGTTCCGCCATGGCGGAATACCGCGTCTCCCGTCTCCCGGCCTGTTCTCATCGGCCGTTGCGGGTACACTTTTGCCCATGCTCGAATACATCCCTCCCGGAACCCGTTTTCACGAACTGCCATCCCCCTTTGCCATGAAGCGGGGAGGAGAGCTGCATCGCGCCCGCATCGCCTATGAAACCTGGGGCAAGCTCAACACGCGACGCGACAACGCCATATTGATCGTCACCGGACTGTCGCCCAACGCCCACGCCGCCAGCCATTCCGACAATCCCGAGCGTGGCTGGTGGGAAGCCATGCTGGGTCCCGGCAAGCCGATCGATACCGATCGCTGGTTCGTGATCTGCGTCAATTCGCTCGGCAGCTGCAAAGGCTCCACCGGGCCGGCCTCAACCGATCCCGACAGCGGATTCACCTACCGTCTGCGTTTCCCGGAACTGTCCATCGAGGATGTCGCCAACGCGGCGACGGCGGTCGTGCGAGCGCTGGAAGTAGCGCAACTGGCCTGCATCATCGGCAACTCGATGGGAGGCATGACCGCGCTGGCCGCGCTCCTGCAGCATCCCGGCCTGGCCCGGACACACATCAACGTCTCGGGCAGCGCACAGGCCCTGCCTTTTTCGATCGCGATCCGCTCCCTGCAGCGCGAAGCCATCCGCCTCGATCCCAACTGGAACAACGGCGACTACAGCGAACTTCACTATCCGGAATCGGGCATGCGGATAGCCCGCAAACTGGGCGTGATCACCTATCGCTCGGCACTGGAATGGGATGGCCGCTTCAGCCGTATCCGGCTCGAATCCGACCGGCCCGACGAAGAACCGTTCGGCCTGGAATTCCAGATCGAAAGCTATCTGGAAGGACATGCGCGACGCTTCATCCATCAATTCGACCCGAATTGCTATCTGTATCTGAGTCGTTCGATGGATTGGTTCGATCTGGCCGAACATGCCGATGGCAACATCCTCGACGGGCTGGCCGGGATAAAACTCGAGAAGGCGCTGGCAATCGGCTCCGGTACCGACATCCTGTTCCCGATCCAGCAGCAGGAGCAGATTGCGGAGGGACTGAGAATGGGTGGAGCGGACTCCAATTTCATAGGCACGGATTCGCCTCAGGGACACGATGCGTTCCTGGTCGACATCGCCCGTTTCGGAGCGGCCATCGGTGGTTTCCTCGAGCAGATCTGACGGCGAAGATCTGATTCGGCCTGTCCAACCTGTCCGATGAACAACGGCTGTGTGTACTTTCATGGCGGGCGGTGCGCGGGAGCCGCAAGGCTCGCCGGTCCGTAGGCCGGGCGGAGACTGCGTCATGAATTGTTCTGTCGCTGCACGCGCATCCTGTGATGAAGGCGGTTGCCACTTCCCGTTGAAGCGCCGGTCAAACGGTGGTGGAAATCGGTCCCCTGTAGTGTTGCCGTGTCACGCCTTGGGGGCATCCTTGGCCTGGAAACACTATCCCCTAATCCACTCCCGTATCCCCGGCATCCACGATCACCTCGATTTCGTAGCCAAGACGCTGCCTGACCTCCTCCGCAAGAACGATGACACGCCTTGCCGCAAGCGCACGGTCCACGGTCTTACTCAGAACCACCCTGCCGATCCCCTTCTGCTGGATCATCTGCGCCATCCGCTCCAGCGCCGGACGGTACTGGTCCCGTATTTCTGCCTTTCCTTCGACGAAAACCGCATCGCTGACTTCCATGTCCACCCGTGGTCCGGTTTCGAACGGCGCGGAATCCACGTCATTCAGACTCACGCCGAAATCGAACCGTACCGGCAGGCCCGGGGTGACCCGACGCAGCAATGGATTGTCGGTCGTGAAAACGGCATCGCCCGACAAGGTCGACGGATCCACTTTCAGGATGAAGTTGCGGCCATGAGGCGCACTAGTGGTGGTACCGGAGATTCCTTTCAGATGGAAGCGCCCGTACTGGTCGGTCTCGATCAGGTGGCCTTCCACCGTGGCAAGGCGCACGCCCGGGATTCCAGACTCACCCTGCTCCCGCATGCCGTTACCGTTGCGATCATGATAGACGGTGCCCAGGATCAGGCTTTCGTCCAGCATCGGACCGTTGTCGGCCATCCGGATATCCGCCGGCGCGCGACTGGGTATCGATGTCCGCAGCGGCCGTACCACGCCCGTCGCTCCGGCATGTGCCTCGGCGGTATTGACATGCGTTCCCGCACGGACACCGTTGTAAACGACGCCGCTGATTACCGGCGCCGTCTGACGGCTCGCCGGACCCGTGCCGGTCAATGCTCCCCGCAACTGGACAGTACCGGACAGGGCATCGACGGACAGAAGCGTATTGTGGTTGGAACCGGCACCCGTGTTGATAGTCCGCGCGGACACAAGGACCGGCACCAGCGCCACGCATGTCGCGCATACGGGAATGAAGGATCTGCATGCGTGCGACACGCGCCTGTATCCGGCTTGCCACGATGAGACAAAATCGATCAGCTGCCCTATGCCTTTGCAGATATGATTTCTCACTTATCAAACGGTTTCCAGAATGAGGGAAAGTCTTGCCCGGCCGGATCGCCGCCTGTCTCTCCACACTGACCGAGCCCATCAGGAAATGGAACAAAGGCCAATGCTGCTGACAACAATCACCATAGAAAATGTAATCCGAAAACACATTCGCAAAATCCAGACGATAATCAGAATGAGACCTGATTCCCACGCCTGTACTGGCAATGCTCATAAACGAGCACCAATACTCAATACGAACATGAGCAGTTCGCTTTTTTGGCGCATCGCGTTTTGGAACTATCTGTTTTATGATTGACGAAACAAAGAACAACTGAAAAGCCGCTTTCATTTCAGGACTCGCCAGATCGAACACGAGTCTCACACGAATAGATTCGATGAAGCACTGCATCCGCGTCGTCATTCGCACACAGGATATGAGTCGAACGATTCCGGCACCGCCACTCCATGTCGTTCGGCGATGGACGCGCAGGCGAATTTCCGGGCATGACGGCATCGGCCACGGGCCGCACGGAAGTTCATTCGCTGACCCACGGCATCGACATCGGCCCGGGATCACCTGCGCGCGAATCCAGGTCGTCTCAAGTCATCATCGGAGATCGGCCCACGCATGCATGGACAGGCGCTATCTGCGATACATCTTTCCGTTGTTCGTCTGATCGGCCCATGCGCGCATGGACAGGCGGACTCGTGCCCGACTAAAGTCCTAACGTTTGGAGCGACGCCATGCGCTTGGCTCTTCCATACGCTTGGTTAGACTGTTCTTCCCCGATGTTCCTGTCTGGAGTATTCCCTTGAAAGCCTTCTCCAAACTTGCCTGGGCTGTACTGGCCGTGCTGGGCGCCTTCTGCCTGGGCACGGTGGCGCTGCGCCGTGGCGAGCACATCAACGCGCTGTGGATCGTGGCGGCCGCGATCTCGATCTATCTAGTCGCCTACCGTTACTACGCGCTGTTCATCGCCAACAAGGTGATGAAGCTCGATCCCACCCGCGCAACGCCGGCGGTGATCCACAACGATGGCCTGGACTACGTGCCGACCAACAAGCATGTGCTGTTCGGCCACCATTTCGCCGCCATCGCTGGCGCCGGTCCACTGGTCGGCCCGGTCCTGGCGATGCAGATGGGCTACCTGCCCGGCATGCTGTGGCTGATCCTCGGCGTGGTTCTCGCGGGCGCGGTACAGGATTTCATGGTCCTGTACATCTCCAGCCGCCGCGACGCGCGCTCGCTGGGCGAGCTGGTCCGCGAGGAGATGGGGCCGATTCCCGGCACCATCGCCCTGTTCGGCGCCTTCCTGATCATGATCATCATCCTCGGCGTGCTGGCGATGGTGGTGGTCAATGCGCTGGCGGAAAGCCCCTGGGGCCTGTTCACCGTGGCCGCGACGATTCCGATCGCGATCCTGATGGGCCTGTACATGCGTTACGTGCGACCCGGCAAGATCGGCGAGGTCTCGGTAGTGGGCCTGCTTCTGCTGCTGGGCTCGATCTGGCTGGGCGGCTACATCAACGATCATCCGACCTGGGCATCGGTGTTCACCTTCACCAAGGTCCAGATCACCATGATGCTGATCGCCTACGGCTTCATCGCCTCGGTGCTGCCGGTGTGGCTGCTGCTGGCGCCGCGCGATTACCTGTCCACCTTCCTCAAGATCGGCACCATCATGGCGCTGGCGATCGGCATCTTCATCGTGATGCCGGACCTGAAAATGCCGGCGATGACCCAGTACGCCAAGACGGGCCTGGGACCGGTCTGGACCGGCGGCATTTTTCCGTTCCTGTTCATCACCATTGCCTGCGGCGCGGTCTCCGGTTTCCATGCCCTGATCTCGTCGGGCACCACGCCCAAGCTGCTGGCCAACGAAGGCCACATGCGCTACATCGGCTACGGTGGCATGCTGATGGAATCGTTCGTGGCGATCATGGCCCTGGTCGCGGCGGCGATCATCGAGCCGGGCCTGTATTTCGCGATGAACGCGCCGCCGCCGGTGGTCGGCACCGACGTGGTGACGGTCGCGGCCAAAGTCAGCGAATGGGGCTTCCATATCTCACCCGAGGCATTGACCGCCACCGCGGCCGAGATCGGCGAGAAGACCGTCCTCGACCGCGCCGGCGGCGCGCCGACGCTGGCGGTGGGCATCGCGCAGATCCTGCACCAGTTGCTGCCGGGCGACGGCATGATGGCGTTCTGGTATCACTTCGCGATCCTGTTCGAAGCGCTGTTCATTCTGACCGCGGTCGATGCCGGCACCCGTTCCGGCCGCTTCATGCTGCAGGACCTGCTGGGCAGTTTCATTCCACCGCTGCGCAGGACTGATTCGTGGTTCGCCAATATCATCGCCACCGCCGGCTGCGTGGCGCTGTGGGGCTATCTGCTGTACTCCGGTGTCACCGATCCGTTCGGCGGCATCAAGACGCTATGGCCACTATTCGGCATTTCCAACCAGATGCTGGCCGGCATCGCGTTGATGCTGGGCACGGTGGTGCTGTTCAAGATGAAGCGCGACCGCTACGCCTGGGTCACCGCGATCCCGGCGGTCTGGCTGCTGATCTGCACCACCGTCGCGAGCCTGATCAAGATCTTCGACAGCAACCCGGCGCAGGGCTTCCTGGCCCAAGCCAGGAAGTTCTCGGCCGCGATCGCCAATGGCGAAGTGCTGTATCCGGCCAAGGGCATGGCGCAGATGAAATCCGTGGTCTTCAACGCCTACGTCAATACCGGTCTGACCGTGCTGTTCCTGATCGTGGTCGCCAGCATCCTGCTCTATTCGATCAAGACCATTGTGGCGGCGCGGCGCAATCCGGAACGCACCGACAAGGAAACGCCTTACAGCGCACTGAAACCGCATGAAATGGTGGATGCGCGGTGAGTACCGGTACCGAATTGGTCCCCGTTGGCCAGCATCAGGCGTATCGCCGCTTCTGGCGACGCCTGGTGCAGACAGCGCGGCTGTGCTGCGGCATTCCCGACTACGACAACTATGTCCGGCACATGATGGAGAAGCATCCAGAACGGCCCATCATGGACTACCCCACCTTCTTCCGCGAGCGCCAAGAGGCGCGCTACGGAGGCAAAGGCGGATTCCGCTGTTGCTGATGGACCGGCAAAAAGCGAAGCATGAAGCTTCGCTTTTTGCTTGAGTGTGCGGATTTCCCGGTGCTACAGGTTCTGCCGCAAATCCGGTCACGACGCCGGCCGAACGGCCCTGACCTCGCGCAACGCCGCACCCAGGACGCGGCCGGCCGAACGCAGGAACAGAACCAGCAGACAGGAAGCGATCAACAGATCCGGCCATCCCGCGCCGAACGCCCACACCGCCAGTGCCGCCAGCAATACGGCACAGCCTTCGAATATGTCGTTGCGCGAGCACTCCCATGCCGAGGCCAGATTGATGTCGCCGTTGCGATACGGCGACAACAGCCACAGGCAGACGCCATTCGCGGCCAGATTGAGCGCGCCGGCAACGCCCATTCCCTCGAACAGAGGCGTCGCCGGATGCAGCAAACGCCAGACGATCTGCGCACCCACCGCCACGGCGGCACCCAGAATCAGTAGTCCCTTGAACAGTGCGACCCAGGCCTTGGCCCGCATCGAAGCCCCCACCACCGCCAGACTCAGGGCATAGGTCAAGGCATCGCCCAGATTGTCCAGGCTACCGGAAAGCAGCGATGACGAATGACTGAGCCAGGCCGCCGCCAGCATCATCAGGAAGGTCAGCGCATTAATCGCCAGCACGGCCCGCAGGACGCGCCGTTGCCTGGCTTCCAATGCCGCGACATCCATCGTTTTCCCGCATCCGCAACAATGTTCCGACATGAATGCTCGACTCCCACGGTGCCGCCCCAGCTTCGTGCCATCTTAGCTCATAAACCACGCACCCCAATCCAGACCGCGCCCAGCGCGAACAACCACAGATTGTCCAGTCGCTTCAGCAGATCCATCCATATGCCGATGCAAGCGATCAGGAAACAGAGAAACAGCGAGCCGACTTTCAAGGCACCGACATCTGCAAGCCGGCGGGCATGGGTAAAGCACGGCAGCAACGCAACCACGGTGCCCAGCCCGATGCCCAGGGGGCCCGCGCGGAACACGTTCAACGGCTTGGGACTGAACCGGAGGAGGATGCTGAGACCGATCAAGCGCGTCAGCAGCACCAGCGCCGCCGGCAGCAGCACATGGCGCGCGACCGGGTTGTAGATCGCGGGAACGGAATGACACAGCAGCAAACCGTGCCGGCACGATCCGATAGGACTTCCGCAGCCGGGGGATGACGCTGTTGGGTGTCCAGAAGATCGTTGCCAACGTCGCGTCGATCAGACCCGGCAGCACGATATCGTTCTGGATCAGTGTGGGTTGGGCGACGGCGGCCGTCATACGGCTGTGCCTCTTTCGACGACGTGAAGGCGATCGCACCCCCCTGTCATGACCACGCCGGCATGGTCATGAAAATACGTTATCCGTGGATTTGGCGTAAACGGTACCGGCGCGTGCCGGCACCCGTCGCGGACTCAGCGCAATTGGCTGTCCTTGCTGCCGCGACGGTTGTAGCCGCATGCGATGGCGGCCGAGAGGGTCAACGCACAGATCAACGGCGCGGCGATGGCAGCCAAAAGCGTCTGCGGGTATGCCAATGACATGAGGAAGAAGGGCGTCGAGGTGCCGCCGCGCCGGGAAAGCACCACCCTGCGGACATGGGCGAGGAGCAGTCCGCGGACGCGCTGTCCGGCGTG
>JAISFF010000043.1 GCA_031263725.1 Lysobacteraceae bacterium
TGTCGCTGTTCTTCACGCTCTGCGCGTCCACGATCAAGAACCTGCTGCAGGCGTTGCGCCCCTGTTTCTCGCGGGCCGCGCCAACCTGATTTTTTTAACGCCCGCTCCAGCAGGGTCACACCCTCATCGTCCAATTCACTCCACTTGGCAAAATACGAGTGCACGGTACGCCACTTCGGGAAGTCACTGGGCAGGGCTCGCCACTGGCAATCGGCCAGCCCGGAGCACACAGAAGAACTGGACCATCAGGCGCGCGATTCCGGACGCCAACACGAGGTAAATGCCAGCCACAATGGCGGCGGAGTTCCAGCGGGAATAGCCGCCTGCCGCAAGGACGCGGCAAGTTCGATTCGCACGGAGGGGCTATGCGGGAGTTCCGGGGCAATCCGGGACTCCTCATTTCTGGGGAGGTCCGGTCCGCGCGAAATTCGTGATCGCGGGAGAATCCCCCGCGCATTCGGAGGAAGTCGCAACGACCCTGCGCCTCAACGCAGGACGGTCGCCGGGCAAGAAAAAACCCGCCAGTGATTGGCGGGTTTCTGGAATCCTCGAGCCGGAACGATCCGGGTCGGGATCACTTGATCTTGCCTTCCTTGTAGATCACATGCTTGCGGACGACGGGATCGTACTTCTTGATCTCCATCTTGCCCGGGGTGTTCTTCTTGTTCTTGTCCGTGGTGTAGAAATGACCGGTGCCGGCGGAAGAGGTCAGGCGAATCTTGTCGCGCTTGGAAGCCATGGTTCGATCCTCCTCAGATCTTTTCGCCGCGGGCGCGGAGTTCGGCGAGGACGGCGTCGATGCCGTTCTTGTCGATCGTGCGCAGGGCCTGGTTGGAAACACGCAGTTTCACCCAACGGTTCTCGGACGCGACCCAGAAGCGGCGCTCGTGCAGGTTGGGAAGGAAACGACGACGGGTCTTGTTGTTGGCATGCGAGACATTGTTGCCGGTCTGCACGCCCTTGCCGGTGACTTGGCATACGCGGGACATAAGCACCTCTGCTTGTGGGTCGCGGAGAATCCGCGGGGACCTCCCTTGGCCAGGAAGGCGGCGGCCCCGGCGTTCCGGTCAGGGATCGCCATGCGATACGGGAGTGCAACGGATTCGCCACGGATACGGGAGGGCGCCGATCGCATTCGGGCCATCCGGTCGCTCCGGCAGGAGCGGACACAGCGAGCCGCGCATTCTGACACAACGGCTGGAAAGGCTCAAACACGAGCGATCCGGACCGGGAGGCTCCCATATCGGATGGGCCTGGAATATCGACATAAAGAATCGTCATCAATAGTGAGGCTGCCGTCCCCCGGCATGTCGGTTCGAATGGAATTTCATTCAAATCAATGGATTGGCCGGATATCCCCATCCGGGTGCCCAGGTTCGGGCGGGCGGTCCGCGAGAAACCGCTATTGACGCTGAATGACGGAAAAACGAACCATGCGCTTCCGGCCTCCGTGCGTGCCGTCGGGACCGCCTCATCGCTTCGTCCGTTCCGGCTCTTCCGTCATTTTCCCCAATGGAGAACTTCCATGCGCCGATCCCCGTCCCTGCGTCGCCCCGTCCTCCTGTCCGCCGCGATCCTGTCCGCGCTGCCCTGCATGCCGGCGATGGCCGACGAGGCCGTGGCGACGCTGGACCGGATCGCGGTGATCGGCGCACGCGGACAACCACGCACGGTGCTGGAGTCGCCGGTGCCGATCGACGTGCTCAGCGCGCAGGAAATCCGCGAGAGCGGCTATACCGATACCAGCAAGATCCTGCAGGCGCTGGTGCCTTCGTTCAATTTCCCGCATCCGACCACGCCCGACGGCAACAGCCACATCCGCTCGGCGACGCTGCGCGGCCTGTCGCCGGACCAGACCCTGGTGCTGGTCAACGGCAAGCGTCGGCACACCAGCGCTTGGGTCAACACCGGCGGTACCGTGGGCAAGGGATCGGTCGCCACCGATCTGAACGCGATCCCGGTCAGCGCGATCGACCGGATCGAGATTCTGCGCGATGGCGCGTCGGCGCAATATGGTTCGGACGCCATCGCCGGCGTGATCAACATCGTGCTGCGCGAGGATGACGGCTTCTCCGGCGTCGCCAGCCACGGCCGCACCGAGGACGGCGGCGGCGACACCCGCAAGGTGTCGGTCGATGCCGGGTTTCCGCTGGCCGGCGACGGCAGCGTGCATTTCACGCTGGACTACCGCGATCGCAAGGGTGCCGATCGCGCGCGCGCCGACACTCGCCAGCAATACTTCGGCATCGATCCGGCGAGCGGACAGCCGCGCGCGCTTTCCGGCAGTTACGGTTCGGGCATCGGACTCAATCCGATTGGCGGTCCGGCCGGAACCCGGGCCGATCCGCGCGAGGCCACGATCGATCGCAGGCATCTGTGGCGCTTCGCCGATACCGCCGATACGATCGAACAGACGTTCTTCGGCAATTTGCGCAAGCCGCTGGCCTTTGCCGATGGCGTCGAGTTCTATGCCTTCGGCGGCTACGGCGTCAGCGATGCCGCCGCCAATGCCTCGCTGCGTCGCGCCGGACAGAACGAGAACGTGCGCGCCATCTATCCCGACGGGTTTCTTCCCTATGTCGATACCAAGAGCGCCAATGCCTCGCTGGCGGCCGGGCTGCGCGGCGAGATCGGGCGCTGGCGCTGGGATCTGAGTTCGGTCCATGGCGGCAACGAGCTGGAATACCGGACCCGCAACACGCTCAATGCCACGCTGGGCGCGGACAGTCCCACTGCGTTCTACAACGGCAAGTTCGAGGCTTCGCAATGGACCACGGATCTCGATTTCAACACCGATTTCGATCTGGGCTGGCAGGCGCCGCTGCATCTGGCCGTGGGCGCGGAGTACCGGCGCGACACCTACAGGATCTCTCCTGGCGAGTGGGCTTCGTATGCCTGGGGACCGAATCGCGTGCTGGACGGCCCGGCGGCGGGCACGATCCCGACCATCGGCGCGCAGGGCTTCGCCGGCATCCAGCCGGTCGATGCCGGTAGCTACGCTCGCCACAATGTCTCGCTCTATGCCGAGGCCGAGGCCAGGCCCGTCGAGCGCCTGCTGGTATCGGCGGCGGCGCGCTACGAGGACTACAGTGATTTCGGTTCGACCACCAACGGCAAGCTGGCATTGCGTTACGATCTCGGCGGCGGCGTCGCCGTGCGCGCATCGGCCAGCACCGGGTTCCATGCGCCGGCGCTGGCGCAGCAATATTTCAGCTCGACCAGCAGCCGTACCTTGAACGATCCGGTGACCGGATTGCCGGAGTACGTGCTGGTGCGCACCGCGCCGGTGGATTCGGTGGAAGCGCGCGCATTGGGCGCGCGTTCGCTGAAACCGGAGAAGGCGGAGAACCTGACCGCTGGCCTGACCTGGGGCTGGGACGAGCTGTCGCTGTCACTGGACGTGTACCGTATCGACATCGACGACCGCATCTTCCTTTCCAGCAATTTCGTCGACGCCGCCGGTTCCACCGTGATCCGCGATCATCTGGCCGCGCTCGGCTCGCCCGGCGTCACCAGCGTGCGCTATTTCAGCAATGCCGCCGATACCCGCACCAGTGGTATCGATCTGTCAGCGCGCTATCGCTGGGATTTCGGCGGTCACGGTCGTCTGATCGCCACCGCCGGCTACAACCGCAACAGGACCGAGCTCAGGCGTGTGACCTCGACGCCCGAGGTATTGCTCGGGCTGGGCGTGAAGACGCCCTTGTTCGACATCACCGAGCGGACCCGCGTGGAGAAGGGACAGCCCAGGGACAACCTGCTGATCGGCCTGGGCTGGGACAATGGCCGTTGGAGCATCGATGCCGGCACGCATCGCTACGGCGAGATCCGCGGCGTGGCCGCGACCAGCCAGAGCGCCGCCAGCATCGCCGAATTCGCCAAGGGCTCGACCCGCTTCATTACGCGTCCGACCGAGGCCGGCACGCCCGGTAATTTCGATGTCATCCAGATCCTGAAGGCCAAGTGGGTGACCGATCTGGATGTCGGCTTCAGGTTCAACGAATATGTTCGCCTGGTGATCGGCGCAAACAATGTCTTCAATGTCTATCCGACCCGCAACATCGCCACGACGGCGGAGGTTTCCGGCGCCGATACCTATGGCGTGTTCCCGTACAGCGAACTGTCGCCGTTCGGATGGAGCGGCGCGTATTACTATGCACGGCTGGAAACCCGGTTCTGAGGTCATGATGAGTGCAATCGACAAGAATCGTCGACGCCTGTTGCAGGCCGGAGCGTTGGGTGCGGCAGGCGCGGCAGCGGTGCCTGTGGCCGGATGGGCGAGCGCGTTGCAGTCGCGCCGATCCGCCTCCGTGGCAGCGGCGGTCGCCGAAGGCGCGCCGATCCGCCTGGACCTCAACGAAAGCGCGTTCGGCCCGTCGCCTCGCGTCGAGACCGCCATTCGCGAGGCGTGCGGACAGATCCCGCGCTACGTCGGAGCTGATCAGACGTTGGCGTTGCAGCGCCAGATCGCGGCGCTGGAAGGTGTCGAGCCCGAACAGGTGATTCTTGGCGAGGTGCTGGAAGCGTTGGGCCAGCGTCTGGCGATGATCGCCGGTGACGCGGAGTTCGTTTATTCGGTTCCCGGGTATACCGCGCTGGTCGATGCCGCGGGACCGTTCATGAGCCAGGCGATCGAGGTTCCGCTGAACGATCGCCTGGAAAACGATCTGCCAGCGCTGCTGGCCGCGATCAGCGACAGGACCACCGCGGTGTTCGTGGTCAACCCGCACAATCCGTCGGGCACGGTCAGCGAACGCGGTGCATTCGATGCGTTCGTCCGCACCGCCGCGCGGGAGACGCTGGTCATCGTCGACGAGGCCTATCTGGATTATCTCGACGACGCGGCCGCGCGCAGTGCGGTGCGCTGGTTGCGCGCCGGGCACGACGTGATGGTGTTCCGCACGCTGGGCAAGATCCATGCGCTGGCGGGTCTGCAGATCGGCTATGCGCTGGCGCCGCTGGACCTGGCCTTAGGCTTGCAGAAGCACGGCGTCATCGGCGCTGCGCATGCGCAGAACCAGCTTTCCATCGCCGCGGCGTCCGCGAGCCTGGCCGATCCGGCGCATATCGCGGATGTGCGGGCGCGCACGCTGGTCGAGCGCAGCAAATACGTTCGGCTGCTGGAGCAGTTGAAGCTGCGTTATGCCGAGCCGGCGGGGAACTTCGTGTTCTTCGACAGCGGGCATCCGCACGCCGAAGTCGCGGGGGCTTTGCTGGCCAAGGGAATCAAGGTGGCGCGCGAATTTCCGCGTTACCAAACCTGGATAAGAATCACGGTGGGAACGCCGGAACAGAGCGAGATTGCGCTTCGTGTCGTGCGCGAGGTACTGGAGAGCCGGTGAACGGCAGGGCGATGCATAAGCAAGGCCAGTGGCAAGGAACAGGCCGATCGGAAAGGTGCCCGGTCGGATTCCGGTTCGACGGCGCCGGGGCGCGATGGCGCGATGGATGCCCCGTTGTGCAACCGGGCGCATTCGCGCTCTCCCACCACCAGGGCCAGCGTCATGGCGGCCGCGCGGTACTGGTGGGTGTAGCCGGAATTGCCGTGGTGTCCCAAGCCGATGCCTTCCTCCGGGCGTGGCATCTTGCGGAAGTAGCATTCCTCCATCGCCGTGACGTTCTCGCGGGTTGCCGTCCCGGTTCCGCCAGCATCGCTTCCGGTGCGGGATCAATTGTCATTGCGGCGTCTCCTCAGGCGCCGTGGGTTTTCCACAGGCGAATTGACAAGAACCATGTTCACGCACGGGCCGGAGAAGTAGAGCCGGATCGGGACCTGCCCACGATGAAAACGCCAATAGGTGGCGCCTGGACCGCCACGATGGAGCTCGCCGGTGAATCCCCTGCCTTCCAGATACGCTATGTAATGCGTCAGGTTGAAACCACACACTGACTCAATGGAGGCAGCAGTATCTTCACGTTTGACAAAGCGGAATGCGAATTGAGGGCCTATGTCGGACCAGTTGCTGACGCTGATTCCGTAACGCCATCCATTTGCTATTTCACCCTCCATATCACCGCCTCCATGCGAGTGGGAGTTCAAAGTCACCCCCGTCATCCCGCGCACCCTTTCAGGCGTCAATTCGCTCGTGTGCCGCACGCTGTCGATCAGCCGCAGGATGCGTATGCTGATCTCCTCGGCGCTGTAGCGGGGCGCGACAATATCGCCCTGAGGCAGGCTGGCGGGTTCGGTCGTGGCAGGCGGTTCCTTTGCGACAGATGCAGTGGGCTGATGAGCGCAGGCGCCGAGCAGCAGCAACGGTAGTAGCCAAAGTCCTGGCGAAGATGGAAGCATGGATCGTCCCCTGATCTGCGGATTGGCCGATTCTATGGTTCAAACAAACCGGATACAAGTCGTTCAAGGGGAAGCTCCAAGGCCTGCTTGGGGCTCTCCGCACCGTTGTCTGCGCCGCCCTGTTTCTCCCGCCGCCCGGGCGAACTTCGAAGCATTCCGGCTGACCAGATGCAACATGCCGTGCCGGGTGTGAAAGGCATCCATCATCCCCGGCAGCTCGCGTTTCTTGTGTCCGGACTCCGCCATCTTGGCATGTCACGGGCCAGCGCATCCCGGGACCAGCGCATCCCGTGGGTGCGTCCAGGCGATCGTTTCTGAACATGTTTCGTTCTCGAAAGCTGCGGATATGCATGGACCGATTGCGGACATCTGGCGCGAGAAATGCCGGTTTCGACCGGCGATTCCGGGATGATGCAGGAAACGCCGGGCCGATCCAGGCACGCGAAGTCTTTCGCCGCATTGCCGCCATCGGGCCGGCGCGGCGGATTCAGCGGATTCTGCCGCGCGCCGCGCGCACCCTTTCGACGATGCGGGCCTGCAGCTCCAGCGACAGGTCGGCCACCGGCAGGATGAAGAAATTGTGCCTGGAGGACAGCAGCAGCCAGCACGACGGAAACTGCCAGAGTTCCTTCACCGCCGACCAGGGTTTTTCGGAAACGCCGGCGTCGGAAATGAAGGACAGCGCGGTTTCGCTTGCGGTGAATTGCACTTCGGGCGGCACTTTGGCGATGAAACCGCGCATCGCGCTGTAGAAGGGAATATAGGTCAGCGCCGCCAGGCAGCCGACGCAGAAAAACAGGGTGATGGCCATCGCGCCGATGGCCCACGGATGATTGCCGAGGTAATACACCGCGCTGCCGAGGCCGAACGCCATCATCAGGGCCGCCATGGCAAGGAACATGGGACCGGAGGTGCGCCACCAGAATCTGTGCATTGCCTGGCGGATGATGGCTCTGTCGTAGTGCAGCATGGTGGCAAGCATGTACTGGTTTCCGGGGGTCGACGCCAGACGGGACGAAACGGGATGACCGTTCCGGCATGCCGGGTTCCCGGCCTTGCCGGGCTGGCGCCAGCCCGGCGCCGCGAGGATCACTTCAATGCGGCATGTGCCGCCGCCAGCCAGGCGACCGGCACGCGGAACGGCGAGCAGGACACATAGTTGAGGCCGGCGGAGTGGAAGAACTCCACCGAGCGCGGATCGCCGCCGTGTTCGCCGCAGATGCCGCACTTGAGTTCCTGGCGCTGGCCACGGCCGCGTCCGACCGCGTCCTTGACCAGTTGGCCGACGCCTTCCCGGTCCAGGGTCTGGAACGGATCGGCTTCGAGAATGGCCTTGTCCAGATAGGCCGGCAGGAACTTGCCGATATCGTCGCGGGAGAAGCCCAGCGTCATCTGCGTCAGGTCGTTGGTGCCGAAGGAGAAGAACTCGGCGTGCCGCGCGATTTCGGCGGCGGTCACGGCGGCGCGCGGCACTTCGATCATGGTGCCGACCATGTAGTCGATGCGGTCGTTGCGCTCGCCGAACACCCGCTCGGCGGTGCGGTCGATGATCTTGCGCTGGTAGTCCAGCTCGTTGTGGTTGCCGACCAGCGGCACCATGATCTCGATCTTCACCGGCATGCCGCGTTTCTGCACGTTCAGCGCGGCCTCGATGATCGCGCGGGTCTGCATCTCGGTGATTTCCGGATAGGTGTTGCCGAGGCGGCAGCCGCGATGTCCCAGCATCGGGTTGACCTCGTGCAGCGCGGCGACGCGGGCCTTGACCTTGTCCGCGCTGACGCCCATTTCCTTCGCCAGCTCCTGCTGCTCCTTCTCCCCGTGCGGCACGAACTCGTGCAGTGGCGGGTCGAGCAGGCGCACGGTCACCGGATGGCCCAGCATGACTTCGAACAGTTGCTCGAAATCGCCGCGCTGCATCGGCAACAGCTTCTCCAGCGGCTGGCGGCGACCGGCCTCGTCATCGGCCAGGATCATCTCGCGCATGGCCTTGATGCGGCCCGCCTCGAAGAACATGTGCTCGGTGCGGCACAGGCCGATGCCCTCGGCGCCGAAATCGAAGGCGACCCTGGCATCGTTGGAGTTGTCGGCGTTGGCGCGCACGCGCATGGTGGCGTACCGGCGCGCCAACTGCATCAGACTGGCGAAATCGCCGTTGAGCTCGGCGGCGCGGGTATCGACCTGGTCCAGATAGACCGCGCCGGTGGAGCCGTCGAGGGAGATCCAGTCGCCTTCCTGGATGAGGGTGTCGCCGACGCGCAGCGTGCGCGTCCGGTAATCGATGGCCAGCTCGCCCGCGCCGGAAACGCAACACTTGCCCATGCCGCGCGCGACCACGGCCGCGTGCGAAGTCATGCCGCCGCGCGCGGTCAGGATGCCTTCGGCCGCGTCCATGCCGGCCAGATCCTCGGGCGAGGTCTCGACCCGCACCAGAATCACGCGCTTGCCGTCCTTGCGCCATTGTTCGGCGTCGTCGGCGAAGAACACCACCTGTCCGGTGGCGGCGCCGGGCGAGGCCGGCAGGCCCTTGGCCAGCACCCTGGCGCGCTTCATCGCGGCCGGGTCGAACACCGGATGCAGCAGTTCGTCGAGCCTGGCCGGCTCGCAGCGCTGTACGGCGGTGGTTTCGTCGATCAACCCCTCGGACAGCATGTCCATGGCGATCTTGATCATGGCCGCGCCGGTGCGCTTGCCGGTGCGGGTCTGCAGCATCCACAGCTTGCCGTTCTGGATGGTGAACTCCAGGTCCTGCATGTCGGCGAAGTATTGCTCCAGCCGCGACTGGATTTCGAACAGTTCCTTGTAGGTTGCCGGCATGGCTTCTTCCAGCGACGGATATTGCGCGGCGCGCGTGGCTTCATCGATGCCCTGCGCCCGCGCCCAGCGCCTGGAGCCTTCCAGCGTGATCTGCGGCGGCGTGCGGATGCCGGCGACGACATCCTCGCCCTGCGCATTGATCAGGTATTCGCCGTTGAAGATGTTCTCGCCGGTGGCGGCATCGCGGGTGAAGGCGACGCCGGTGGCGGATTCGTCGCCCATGTTGCCGAACACCATCGCCTGCACATTGACCGCGGTGCCCCATTCGGCCGGGATGTCGTGGAGCTTGCGGTAGTAGATCGCGCGATCGTTCATCCAGCTCTGGAACACGGCGGTCACCGCGCCCCACAGTTGCTGCCAGGGATCGGCGGGGAAATCGGCGCCGGTCCGCTTTGTCACCGCGGCCTTGAACTGCGTCACCAATTCCTTCAGATCGTCGACGCTCAGCCCGGTGTCGTTCTGCACGCCCCTGGCCGATTTCATGCGGTCGATGATTTCCTCGAACGGATCGTGGTCCTCCTTGCTGACCGGCTTCATGCCCAGTACGACATCGCCGTACATCTGCACGAAGCGGCGGTAGGAATCCCAGGCGAAGCGCGGATTGCCGGTGCGCCTGGCGATCGCTTCCACGGCCACATCGTTGAGGCCGAGGTTGAGGATGGTGTCCATCATGCCGGGCATGGACGCGCGCGCGCCGGAACGGACCGAGACCAGCAGCGGCATTTCATCGCTGCCGAAGCGCATGCCGGTTTCCTGCTCGATGCCGCGGATGGCGGTTTCGACTTCGGGACGGATGGAAGCGATGGCCTTGTCGTGGCCGCAGTCGTAATACTCGCGACAGACTTCGGTGGTGATGGTGAAGCCCGGAGGCACCGGAATCCCGATCAGGTTCATCTCGGCCAGATTGGCGCCTTTGCCACCGAGGAGATCCTTCATTTTTCCGTTGCCCTCGGCCTGCTTGTTGCCGAAAGTGTAGACGCGTTTGACTGTGGACATAGAGTTCGCTTTCCGGATGTGGAGAGTGGGCGCCAATCCGGAATCCCTCCGCCGGATCGGCCCGACAGGGCGGCTGCGAACGGATTCCGGCGTCGATTTTCGCAAAACGATCATTCTACCCCGCCGCCGGTCCGGATCGTTCCCATGGGAGGAGGCGAGGCGGCCGATTCGCGTGGCGACAGGAGCCGGGATAGGAAGCGGTTGTTCCTGTATCGCGGTACCCGGAACCAGGCGATTGCCGTCGCCGGGTGCGATATCGAGCAGACGGTTCTTCACCGCGAACAGTCCGACGCTGTCTTCGCCGACGGCATCGGCGGTGACGAGATAGCTGCCGCGCTCCAGCGGCACGATCAGGCGCGCGTCCAGATTGATGCCGCCATCGTCATCGTAAGCATCCATGCTCGAATCCGGGTCCATGCCGGCGAGGGAGAGCACGCTGTCGAAATCGGCGGAACGCATGCCGATGATGGCCAGCGAACTCTCGAAAACATCGAGCTGGTAGGTCAGCGCTTCCCCGGTATAGACACCATGCACACGGCTGTTGGCGAGCATGATGCCGCTGTTCTGCGGCATGAAGCCGGCGGGGAAAGGCATTCACCGCGAGACGGAGGTGTAGTACGTCTTGCCACCGATGATGTGTTTGCTTGCGGAATCTATGTTGACGCACAGTTTGTCTCCGCACAGTTGAATATCCGAAGCATTGATCGCCCGGACCAGATCCGCCTGCATCTGTGCTTGCTCGGCTTGTTGCTGTGCCTGCTTGACCTGGTTGACGGCCAGCCATAGCCAGCCGCCACCGCCGATGACGCATAGCAGCGATCCCGCTACGAGTGGAACGCTCAACTTCCATAGCAGTGTTTTGCGCATCCTGTCCAAGGATGATTGCTGCTTGTCCATCGCGCTACAGGCGCCTCGTACGCTGCCGATGAATTTATCCGCCGCAACACGTATTTTCTCCAATTCGCTTTGCGCCGCAGTAGCGATGGCCTCTTTCGTACCGGCTTCCACCCCTTTCACTGTCTCGCTGACCAGCCGCTGCCCATTGCCGGTGACGGATTGCGCCGCTTGCGTCAGCGATATGATCTGCCGGTCAAGTTTTTGCGACTGCGATCCGGAATGCTGCTTCTGATACTGTTCGTAAGTCAAAAGCTGGCCGACGACTTTTTGCAGGTATTCGATGGTCTTGTGCTGCTGCTTGATCAGTTGCCGCAGCTCTTGTGTCGGATATTGGGATGGCATGGTGTACTCCGTCGATTACAGGCCGCGCCCGATGGACGGTGGCTTCTCTTGCTGGGCAAGCTGTTGTTCCTGCTCCTGCTCCTGCTTCCGCTGCTGATCCCGTTGCCATTGCCGGTAGCTTTCCTGCCCCCATTGGTCCCACTCTTGGAATTGCGGCGTCTGGGCATAGTCATGCGCCGCCTTGGCAAGGGCTTCGTCATCCCCGCGCTCGGCCGCATCGAAAAAGCGATTCAGCAGTTGGCCGAT
>JAISFF010000045.1 GCA_031263725.1 Lysobacteraceae bacterium
ATCGCCGTCTTCTACAGGCCCTATGGCGATCAGGAGCCATCCTTCCGCGTTTATGTGGACACGCAGGAGGCATTGAATACTCCGGTCGAGAAAGCTTACGAGCGCTTGCAGGCGCAGGAGCTGGAACAGACGCGGCAGCGGACGCTTGAACATCAGCAGCAAGCACAAAGTCCTGTGCACAAGGGGCCAACATTGTCATAGGGGTCGACAGAAACCAGAACATGCCACGGCTTTTCCGGCTTCATCTGGCACGGAATAGCGAAATTTGCAGGCATATATTTAGCATGTCCGCGCAAGGCGGGTCCCACGGATGCCGTCACAATATCCGCCGTTTCTCCTGCGCGAACAGCGCACCCGCGTACACCGCCGCCAGCAGCACAACCACGCCGCCCCAGAAGGTCGAATAGAAGGCCAGGTGCGTGTTCAAGGGGAACACGGTCACCGCCAGCGCCAGCGCCGCCGGGCGGGCGTTCCGCTGCGCCGAGGGCGATGCCCGTCGCCAGGCGCGGACGGCGAACCCCGCCGCGCCCAGCCAGATCAGCAATCCGACCGTTCCCGTCTCGCTGAGCAGTTCCAAGACGATCTGATGCGCATGAAAGGCCGGTTCGGCGCCCCAGGCGGCGGTCGAATCCGGAGCCGGATCGCAGGCCGGATAGGCGAAGCGGAAGCCGCGCACGCCGACGCCATTGACCGGATGCTCGCACACCATGCACAACGCCGCGTTCCATATCCGTTCCCGCCCCGACAAGGCATCGTCCAGACCGCCGGTTTCTTCGCTGAACGCCATCAGGCTGCGTTCGACACGCGCCTGCACCTGCGGCGACACCACGGTCAGCCCCGTCAATACGGCCACGCCGGCAAACGCCACCGCCAGCATCTTTTTCCATCCGAGCTGCGGCCAACCGGTGCACAGCACCACCAGCGCATAGGTGATCCAGGCCGCGCGCGCACCGGCCAGCACGATGACCACGCCAAGCGCGGCCGCGGCGATCAGCCATCCCCAGGTACCGAAGCGCCGGGATGCGGCATACAGCGCAAACGGAGCAAAACTGGCCAGCATCGGCCCGAGTTTCAGATTGCAGGGCCCGAGCACGCCGCTGAGCCGATCCGCCACCGCTGCTTCGGCGGCCGGACACAAGCCGGCGGGACTCCGCAGACGTTTGATGCCGTCGAGAAGGGAAAAAACCGGACTGATTCCGCTGATGGCCTGTACCAAAGCGTCCACCGTCCATACCGCCACGATGATGGCCAATCCCTTCCAGACTGTCCGGCGCGTGCGCGCATGTGTCGCCGATACCGCCACCAGCACCATGAACGGCAGATAGCGTAGATCCATCGCTACCTCTCCCCAAGCCCGGCCGCGATCCACCGCATCGAATGCGGAGAACAGCTCCGGCAGCCAGTACGCCAGGAACAATGCCAGCACCATGCGCTTGGCCGGTTTGCCCAGCGGAGACGGATGCTTGCGCAACTTCAGTCCCCACCAGGATGCCATCGCGTGCAGCGCTGCCAGCGCCAGTATGGCTTCGGCAACCGCGGGCAGCGGCCAGAATGCAACGAAAGCCAATACCCAATATGGAGCCGCGGTCTGCCAGCGCGACAGCGCCGCACCGTCTTCCGGCAACGCAAGCATTCCGGGGTCAGCGCTCGAGTTCTTCATAGACCGCCAGCGTCGCGCGCTCCATCGCCTGCAAGGTATAGGGAATGCCGGAAGGTGGCAGCGGCGGCGCGTCCAGCAGCGCACGCGCCGTGCGCACCAGCGCTTCTTCGTCGAACGGCGGCACCGCGCCGGGAGGTTGCAGTTCGCCCAGCAATTCGCCCACGCCGCCGTGTGCCCATCCCAGCACCGGCCTGCCTACCGCCAGCGCCTCCACCACGGTGCGGCCGAACGCCTCGGGCTTGCGCGACAGTTGCAATACCAGGTCGGAAGCGGCATAAGCCTGTGCGATCTGTGCAGTGGGCGCGCTGAACATTACGGCGTCCGCGATGCCGAGCCGGCGCGCTTCGGCTTCCAGCTCATCCAGATACGCTTCGCGTCCAGGCTCGCGCGAACCCGGCAACCACAGTCGCGCCATCGTTCCCTGTGCGCGCAATCCGGCCAGCAGGCGCAATCCATCGGTATGCCCCTTCAGCCGCGTACCGCGTCCGGGCAGCAGCAGCAATGGCCCGCCCCCGGCCAATACCGGATGCTGTGCCGCCACTGTCGCGCGCGCCTCAGGATCGGGATGCGGGCGGCGCGGGAACTGCACGGGATCGATGCCTCGCGGCACGACGCGCAGAAGCGACGGATCGGTCTTCGGATAGTGCCGCAGTACGTAATCGCGCACGGTCCCGGAAACGCAAATGACCCGCTCGCCGCGGGTCATGATGGCGCTGTAGCGCCCGGGAGAATTCAGCCCGTGCACGGTGGTGACGAAATGCGGCCTCTGCGCCGGTGGCATTCCGGCCAGTGCCCGCCAACCCATCCATGCCGGCAACCGCGAACGGGCATGCACGATGTCGACATCCCGCTCCGCGAACAGTCTGCGCAGGCGGGGAATATGCCGCAGTACGCCCAACGACTTCTTTCCGACCGCCAGGGTCACATGCTCGGCCCCAGTCTCGCGCAACGCCGGCAGCAATCGCCCGCCGGCGGAAACGACTATGGCGCGATGGCCGGCGCGCACCAGCGCGGCCGAAATCTCCAGCGTCGACCGTTCGACGCCTCCCGATCCCAGCGCCGGCAGCAGTTGTACGACCGTCAGCGAACGCATCCGACGACGCGATGCCGCGTCAGTCCACCAGAACGTAGATCGCGCCGCAGTACGGGCATTCCACCTGCTTGTCCGAAGCGGCTTCGATCGGCAGGTAGACGCGCGGATGCGAATTCCACAAGGTCATCCGCGGCATCGGACAGCTCAGCGGCAGATCGACGCGATGCACGGTATAGCGTTTTTCGGCATTGGCCGGCTGGGTGGCGGTGGTATTGCTCATGTGCAGGCCAGTGATGAGGGGACGGAAAGGATTCTACCGCCCCCCGCCTGGAGTAAGAAGCGCGGCGACTTGAAGCGGCGGCCATGCAAGCGTCGGAACGGATCAGGAGAACGGATGCATATCGGCCGGCAAATGCCGGCCGATGGATACCCGGTTGCATCGCGCATCGGGACGACATCGCGTCCCGGCACGCAATGCACAGGCGTCAGTCCGCGGCAGGCGCCGGAGTCAATGCTTCGGTGGTGATACGCAGCCTGATCTCGTCACTGACAGCCGGAATGAACTCGGACATGCCGAAATCGCTGCGCTTCACGACAGCGGTCGCATCGAAGCCGATCGCATCGCGCTTGGCCATCATGTGTTCGCCACGGCCATTCAGGGTCACATCCAGTTGCACCGGCCGCGTGATGCCCTTCACGGTGAGATCGCCGGTCACCTTCAGCGTGTCCGTACCGGCACTTTCAACGCGCGTGCTCTTGAACGTGGCGGTCGGGAACTGGACGACGCTGAAGAAATCCGGCCCCAGCAGATGCGTGTTCAGATCCGGTACGAAGCTTTCGAGGCCGGAGATCGGCAGCGTGACTTCGACGCTGGAGGCAGCGACATTGTCAGCATCATAGACCAGCGTGCCGTTGGCCTGGCCGAAATGCGCGCTGGGATTCGAGAAACCGAAATGGTTCCACTGCGCCAGCACATCGGTATGGGCCGGATCGATCCGATAGGTCACCGGCTCAGCCAGCACCGGCAGTGCGATCAGGGCGAGAACGCCGGTCAGCATGAAACGCTTGTACATGGGGGTCTCCGTTTCGGGGCGAAAGGGAAAAAACAGGGGAGCTGGAAGTGCGCCGGGGTATGCCGAGCATACTGAAGCGGCATCGGTCAGACGATGCGCGCCGCCTCGTCGAAGCGCAACCGCGGCAGCCTGGGGAAAGTTCCCTGGTGATCGGCATAACCCAGGTTGATCAGGAAGTTGGAGCGGATCGAAGTGCCCACGAAGAAGGCCGCGTCCACCCTGGCATTGTCGAAACCGGACATGGCGCCAGTATCCAGGCCCAATGCGCGCGCCGCCATTATCAAATAGGCGCCCTGCAGGGTGCCGTTGCGGAATGCCAGATCGTGACGCTTCTCGCGCGGCCCCTCGAATCCGTCCTTGATGCCCGGGTTGTGCGGGAACAACTGCGGCAACGCATTGTGGAAGTCCTCGTCGTAGCCGACGATCACCGTCACCGGTGCCGCCATGGTCTTGGCCACATTGCCTTCGGCCAGGGTGGGCGCCAGCTTCTGCTTGGCCTCGGCGGACTTGACGAAGACGAACCGGGCCGGCGTCGCGTTGAGCGCGGTCGGCCCCCACTTCAGCAATTCGTAGAGCTGGTGCAGGACAGCATCGTCGACGGGCTGGTCGGTGAAGGCGTTCGCGGTACGGGCGGTGCGGAACAACTGGTCCAGCGCGCTGTCGCTCAAAACGTGTGACATGATCGTTTCCCGGGTGGATAAAGATGGTGCCCGGCCCACGGGTCGCGGTGTTCAATTAACGGGCGGACAATGGCGAGAGTGTATATCGTTCCAATAGCACCATCCCGGTATTTTGAAACGCATTAGACTCAAATATGGAACAAAGGCCGAGAAAATGTGGACCGAGACGGGCTGGGCGATCACCGATGGCTATGCCGGCAACAGACGGCAGACGGAGGCGCTGGCGGAAAGGCTGGCAACCTCGGCGCGTCATTGCCTGATCCGCCCTTGGGGTCCCTGCCGCTGGTTCGCCCCCCGTTTGCTGCCCGGCGCTGGCCACGCCCTGGGTACCGCGTTCTCCGAGCTGCTGGCCCAGCCTCCCGCACTGGCGATCGGCTGCGGCAGGCAGGCCGCCGCCGCGACCCGGTGGCTGCGCCGGGCCGGATCGCGAACCATCCAGATCCTGGACCCGCGCCTGGACCCCTCGCATTGGGATCTGGTCGTCGTCCCCATGCACGACCCGCTGCGAGGGTCCAATGTCGTCACGCTGTTGGGCAGCCTGAATCCGGTCGACGATCCCTGGCTGGAACAGGCCCGGCGGCAGTTCGCCGGCTTCGCGCAGTTCCCTTCGCCCAGAATCGCATTCCTGGTCGGCGGCCCCAGCCGGCACGCGCCCTGGACCGACGGCGATTTCGAGACCACGCTGGTTGGCCTGGAAACCCGCCTGCGCCAGCAGCGCGGCAGTATCCTGGCGACCATCTCCCGGCGCACGCCGCATTCGATCCAGCGCCGTCTCAACGACCGCCTGCGACACTATCCGGGTCTGCTATGGCGGGCCGGCGACCATGCCGTCAATCCCTATCCTGGCTTGCTGGCCTGGGCGGACCGCATCGTCTGCACCCCCGATTCGGTCAACATGTTGTCCGAAGCCTGTGCGACCCGCGTTCCGGTATATGTCGCCCATCCGCAAAAAACCCAGGGCAGACTGCGCGCGTTCATCGATGCACTGCATGCGCGCGACCGCATCCGTGCCGATGACGGAACGGCCGAACCCTTCGCGGTCGAGCCGTTGCGCGAAACCGCGCGCGTGGCCGAACTCATCCAGCGCAAACTGATGTCTCTCCCGCGGCCGGACATTGCTGAGTAGGCTCCGGTTCCGGCCATCGGAAACGGGCATCCTTTTCCGCACACTCGTTCGCTTCCCGGTTCGACGTGATCGATGCCGATCCGCCACGCCGATCACTAGCGACGGGGCAATGCCGATACATTGTCCGCTCATGACCGGACTTGCATGACGCCATCCAATCACGCGCTCTTTACCGCAGAAAAGGATGACTGTCTTCAGGAACCGCTGAAGATCGCGACGCGGGGAGCGCGGGATGAGAGACGTTCTTATCCGCGTCTCGCCAGGCTGCTTTTCCGACGGATAGACCCTCGCATTCCAGGCTTTTCTTCGAGTCGGTTGACGTATGTCAAATGCGTTTCCGACTCAAGTAGGTACCTTCATCGCGAAAGTCCAAATCGCCACACCGTATTGCTCCTGACAGATTCGACGGAACCGGTTTTGGAAGATTGCGGCGGTGATTGCAGTGGAGGACTCCAGCGCCATGAACACATTGATGGATTCATACGGACGCCTGTTTCCCTATCTGCGCCTGTCCCTGACCGAAGCCTGCAATTTCCGCTGCACCTACTGTCTTCCCGATGGCTACCGGCCCGACGGGCATCCGGTATTCCTGACCCGGGCCGAGATCGGCCGCCTGCTGCGCGCGTTCGCCGCGCTGGGGATGGACAAGATCCGCCTGACCGGTGGCGAGCCCAGCCTGCGCCGCGACCTGTCCGCCATCATCGCCACGACGGCCGCAACCGACGGCATCAGGACCATCGCCCTGACCACCAACGGCTACCAGTTGCGCAAAAGGGTCGAGCAGTGGCGCGAGGCCGGACTGACCGCGCTCAACATCAGCGTCGACAGCCTGGATCGCGGGCGTTTCCAGCGTATCACCGGCCACGATCGCTGCGACGACATCCGGCAAGGCATCGAAACCGCGCTGACGCTGGGCTTCGATTCGATCAAGCTCAACGCCGTGCTGCTGCGCGGGCTCAATGACGATGGTCTGGAACAGTGGCTGGACTATCTGCGCGACCGCGACCTGTCGGTGCGCTTCATCGAACTGATGCGCACCGGCGACAACCGCGAGTATTTCCAGCATCGCCACCTCGATGCGGAGATGCTGGAGCGACAGATACAGCAAGCCGGATGGCGCCCGCGCGCCCGCGCGGCCAACGCCGGCCCGGCGCGCGAGTATGGCCATCCTGATTTCAAAGGCCGCATCGGCATCATCGCACCCTACGCGCGCGACTTCTGCAAAGACTGCAACCGGCTGCGCGTGACCGCGCGCGGCGACCTGCGCCTGTGCCTGTTCGGCGATTTCAGCATTCCGCTGCGGCCGTTGCTGCGGACCGATGCCGACCATGAGGCGCTGGTCGGGCGCATCGCGGCCCAACTGGGCCTGAAGGCCGCCGGTCACGGCCTGCATCAAGGCCATACCGGCATCACCCCGCATCTGGCATCGGTAGGAGGATAGGCGTGCGACAGCTCGCATCGGGATTCCACATGGTCGATGTCGGCAGGAAACGGCCGACGCCCCGGCGCGCGGTCGCCACCGGCGTCCTGAATGCGGGCGCCTTGGCCTATCCGCTGATCGTCGAGCGCCGCCTGCCCAAGGGCGACGCGCTGGCGATGGCGGAAATCGCCGGCATCCAGGGTGCCAAGCTTGCCTCCTCGCTGATGCCGCTGTGCCATCCACTGCCGCTGGACGCGGTGCGCGTGGACTATCTGGCGCTCCCGGAACGAAATGCGGTCCGCCTGTATTGCGAAGTGAAAACCGTGGCGCGCACCGGCGTCGAAATGGAGGCGCTGGCCGGCGTCAATGCCGCGCTGTTGACCCTTTACGACCTGACCAAACCGGTCGAGCCGGCGCTGTCGATCGAAGGCGTGCGCCTGCTGTTCAAGGAAGGCGGCAAGAGCGGTCTGTGGCTGCATCCGGAGGGCATGTCCGATGAAGAAACCGCCCGCTATCAGCCGCGCGCGCCGGAACGCCTGGACGGCGTGCCTTGCGCGGTGTTCACGCTCAGCGACCGCGCCCATGCCGGCCAGTACGGGGACCGCTCCGGCCCGGTGTTGACCGAATACCTGGATCGGCTCGGCGCCGACATCCGCGTCGCCGAAATCCTGCCCGACGGTCTCGAGCCGCTGGCGTCGCGTCTGCGCGAAATGGCCGCTGCCGGCATCCGCCTGTGCCTGTGCACCGGCGGCACCGGCCTGGGTCCGCACGACGAAACGCCGGAAGCGCTGCTGCAGGTTGCCGACCGGCGGGTCGAGGGGCTGGCGAACATGTTCCGCGCGCAGAGCCAGTACCACACGCCGCTGGCCTGGCTCAGCCGCGCCGAAGCGGTGCAGATCGGCGCCATGCTGGTCCTGGCGTTGCCCGGCAGCCCGCGCGCCGTCGCGCAGGGCATGGACATCGTCAGCCCCGTGCTGGCGCATGCATTGGCGATGATCGATCAGAAGGATCACGCATGACCGGTTACGACGAAGCCCTGGCGACCATCCTCGCACAGGCCTCGCGCCAGGCCGCGATTCGCGTGCCCGCGGCGGCGGCGATCGGCTCGATCCTGGCCGAGGACATCGTCAGCAAGCACTGGTTGCCGCCTTTCGACAATGCGGCGATGGACGGCTTCGCGCTGCGCCACGCCGATCTCGGTCCGCTGGAGATCGAGTACCGGGTCACCGGTCTGCAGGCGGCGGGAGACGGCCGTGCCAGCGCCAGCGGCGACGCCTGGGAAATCACCACTGGCGCCAGGATGCCGGACGGTTTCGACACCGTGATTCCCGTGGAGCAGGTCGAAATCAGCGCACGCGACGAAACCGGCTCCCCGGCGCGGGTCCGCTTGCTCGAGTCGCCGGAACCCGGACAGCATGTGAGACGGCGCGGCGAGGATGTCACCCCCGATCGCCTGCTGATCCGGTCGAGCGAATACCTGCAACCGCAGCATTTGATGATGCTGGCCGCACAGGGCATCGAGGAGGTCGCGGTCGCACCGCGTCCGCGCGTAGCCTTGCTCATCACCGGCAGCGAGCTGGCCGATGCCACGACCCGGTGCCTGGGGTCCGGCCAGATCCGCGACAGCAACGGACCGTTCCTGAATGCGCGCGTCGAAGCGGCGGGAGCCGAGGTGGTCTTCCGCCGCACGCTGGGCGACGACTCGGCCGCCTATGCGCAGGCGTTGGACGAAGCGCTGCGGGCCGGCGCCGAGATCGTGCTCAGCACCGGCGCGGTTTCGATGGGCCGCTTCGATTTCGTTCCCGATGCCCTGCGCCAGGCCGGTGCCGAGATCCTGTTCCACAAGGTCAGAATCCGGCCGGGCAAACCGCTGCTGTTCGCGCGGCTGCCCAATGGCGCGCTGTACTTCGGGCTTCCGGGCAACCCCATTTCGAGCGCGGTCGGACTGCGCTTTTTCGTGGAGCCGGCGCTGCGCGGCATGCTCGGCATGCCACCCGAGCGTCCGCTGACCGTCGCGCTCGCCCACCCGTACAAGAAGCGCGAAGGACTGCGGTTCCATCTGCGCGCGCGCCTGTTCGCCGACGACGGCAACACCTTGCGCGCCGAAATCCTGCCCGGACAGGAGTCGTTCCGGATCGCGCCGATGCTGCGGGCCAATGCCTGGGCGGTCGCGGCGGAAGACCGCGGCGCGCTCGCGGCCGGCGACTCGATCGACATCTACGGCCTTGGACACCTGTTTCCAGTCGGCATGGAGATGCGGACCGCATGAAAGTGCAACTCAGACTGTTCGGCGCCTTTCGCGCCTACGACTCCGCCGCGCTGGTCGAGCTGGATCTGGCCGACGGCGCGCGCGTGAACGACCTGCGCGCGGCGCTTGCGCAACACGGGCAGGATCGCTGGCAAGGCTTCAATCCGGGATTGCTGCGCTGTTCGGCGTTCGCCGACGAGCAATCGGTATTGCACGACAGCGATCCGCTGCCCGCCGATGGCCGGGTCGCGGTGCTGCCACCGGTAAGTGGAGGTTGAACGCATGAACCGTCATCACTACAGCATCGTCGAAATCGGCCAGGCCAGGCTGGACCCGGCCGCAGCGCTGGACTTCGTCTCCGATCCCGGTTTCGGCGGTCTGGCCATGTTCGCGGGCAAGGTCCGCGATCTGAACCAGGGCCGCGTGGTGCTCGGGGTTGGCTACGACCTGTTCGATGCGCTGGCGCTGAACAGCTTCCGCGAAATATTGCGGGAGGTCGACGCGGAATTCGGACCACGCCTGAAACTGTACGTCGCACATGCGAAGGGACGCTTGTCGGTCGGCGATATCGCCGTCGTGGTCGCGGCGGGGTCGCCGCATCGCGACGAAGCGTTCCGCGCTTGCCGCGGCGTGATCGAAGCGGTCAAGCATCGCAGTCCGATCTGGAAGCAGGAGCACTACGAAGACGGCGACAGCGCGTGGAGCGAAGGCTGCTCGCTCTGCGGCCACGGCGAGGACTCCGTTGCGGCGGGCGGCGCTTCCGCGCATTCGCACGGGAGCGCGCCATGAACATTGACCGTTACGGAGCCAATGCGGCTCCGCCCTGGACGGGCGTGGTGCTGGCGGGCGGCAAATCCTCGCGGATGGGCCGGGACAAGGCCTCCCTGTCCTGGAAAGGGCAGCCGCTGCTGCAACACATGCACGATCTGCTGCTGCGGGCCGGCGCGGCGCGCGTCGTGGTCAGCGGCGATCATCCCGAATACAAAGGCATTCCCGATCCCGTACCGGAACGGGGTCCCATCGGCGGCCTGGCCGGCATCGTCGAAAACGAACCCGACGGCACGCTGCTCATCGTTCCCATCGACATGCCGAAACTGTCACCGGCACTGCTGCGCAGGCTGATCGACGATACGCAGCCCGCCGCCAGCCTGTGCATACAGGGGCACATGCTGCCGCTGCGCCTCAAGCTGGACCAGCGCCTGCGCAGCGTGCTCGCCGACATCGCCGGCGCCGGCCCGCCGCATATGCGTTCCCTGCATTGTCTGCACGCCGCCCTCGATGGCATCGACATCGATATCGATGCGCGTCATAGCGACCAGTTGCTCGACAGCGATACTCCCGAGCAATGGGAAGCGTTGCAGGCATGAAACTGCAGATCCAGAACCAGACACTGCGCTTCCGCATCGGCGAATCCGAGCTGGCTTCGCTGCTGGATGGCGGAATCGTCGCGACCCAAACGCGCTTGCCGGAAGGTTCGGCTTTCGCGCAGCGCATCGCCTGCGGAGCGGTTTCGGAACCGCGGCTCGAATGCCAGGCGCAGCGGTGGTCGGTGACCCTGCCGGAAACTGAAGTACGCGCTTATGCACAGGCCCTGCCCAGTCGCAACGGCCTGAAATGGATCGTCGGCGACGACGATGCCGCGATCACGCTGGTGTTCGAGGTGGATGTGCACGACAGCCTGCGCCATCGCGAAGGCCGCGGCGCCGCATCGCAACCGGCGGGTCCGGCCAACGGCAGCCGCCGCGCCATCGGCCAGGACCGGAACAACACGTGAACACCCGCCTTCCTTTCCGGCGCGCTTTCGTCCCCCCCTCCTCCCGCCTCAGACCGGCGAAAGCGCGCCTTTTTCCTCTCTCGCATGCATATCGCCAGGAACCCATATGGCATCCCCAGCAAACAAAATCCCCAGCAAGACACC
This sequence comes from Lysobacteraceae bacterium, assembly GCA_031263725.1. Lineage (GTDB taxonomy): Bacteria > Pseudomonadota > Gammaproteobacteria > Xanthomonadales > Xanthomonadaceae > JAITWM01. The sequence goes on from JAISFF010000045.1 coordinate 11,159, forward strand.
CGGCCTGATCACGGACTGGCGTCCGGAAGATCCCGCATTCTGGGAACAAACCGGCCACAAGGTGGCCAACCGCAATCTGCTGATCTCGGTCGGCGCGCTGTTGCTGGCCTTCGCCATCTGGATGCTGTACTCGGTGGTCATCGTCAGCCTGCCCAGGGCCGGCTTCGACTTCAGCACCAATCAGCTGTTCTGGCTGGCCGGCATTCCGAGCCTGTCCGGCGCCACCTTGCGGATCTTCTATTCCTTCGCGATCCCGGTCTTCGGCGGACGCCGCTGGACCGCGATCTCCACTGCTTCACTGCTGGTTCCGGCGATCTGGCTGGGCATCGCGGTGCAGAATCCGGACACGCCATACTGGCAGTTCGCCGTCATCGCCTTCTTCTGCGGCCTGGGCGGCGGCAACTTCTCCTCGTCGATGTCGAACATCTCGTTCTTCTATCCCAAGGCCAAGCAGGGCTTCGCGCTCGGCATCAACGCCGGCATCGGCAATCTCGGCGTGTCGGTCATGCAGTTCCTGGTGCCGATGGTGGTCACCGCCGCCGTGTTCGGCCCACTCGGCGGCAAGCCGGAAACGATGGCCGACGGCAGCCTGCTGTACCTGCAGAATGCCGGCTTCATCTGGGCGCCGTTTCTGGCGGTGTTCGTGATCGCGGCCTGGTTCGGCATGAACGATCTGACCGCCGCCCAGTCCTCGTTCAAGGAACAGGCGGTCATCTTCAGGCGCAAGCACAACTGGCTGATGTGCTGGCTGTATGTGGGCACCTTCGGTTCCTTCATCGGTTATTCGGCCGCGTTTCCGATGCTGATAAAGACCCAGTTCCCCAACATCAATCCGACCACCTACGCGTTCCTCGGGCCGCTGGTCGGTGCGCTGACACGTTCGGTCGGCGGCTGGCTGTCGGACCGTACCGGCGGCGCGGTGCTGACTTTCTGGGTGTTCGTACTGATGATCGCGTCGGTATTCGGCGTGATCCATTTCCTGCCCAGCACCGGCGGCGGCGGCAACTTCCACGGCTTCCTGGCCTGTTTCCTGGCGCTGTTCGTGCTCAGCGGCATCGGCAACGGCTCCACCTTCCGCATGATCCCGGTGATTTTCCGCACCCTGCATGACCGCCTGGCCGCCAGCGCCGACGCCGCCGGCAAGAAGCGGGCCGCGCACCAGGCCAGCGTCGAATCGGCGATGGTCGTCGGTTTCAGCGGCGCGATCGGCGCCTACGGCGGTTTCTTCATTCCCAAGGGCTTCGGCAGTTCGATCGCGGCGACCGGAAGCGTCAACGCGGCCCTGTACTGCTTCATCGCCTTCTACGTCAGCTGCGTCCTCATCACCTGGTGGCACTACTTCCGCCGCAGTGCGCAAATGCCCTGCTGATGCATCCGGATTCCGAACTCTTTCCCACCGATTACGGCCAGAGATAATTCCATGAGCTATTTTCTAGACCGGTTGCAATTCTTCAAGCGCCATGACGAAGGCTTCGCCGATGGCCATGGCCTGACCCGGACCGAGAGCCGCAACTGGGAAAACAGTTACCGCTCGCGCTGGCAGTACGACAAGATCGTGCGCTCCACCCACGGCGTCAACTGCACCGGCTCCTGCAGCTGGAAGATCTATGTCAAGAACGGACTGGTGACGTGGGAGACGCAGCAGACCGACTATCCGCGCACGCGTCCCGACCTGCCCAACCACGAACCGCGCGGATGCCCGCGCGGCGCCAGCTACTCCTGGTACCTGTACAGCGCCAACCGCCTGAAACACCCGCTGATGCGCGGCGCCCTGCTGCGCATGTGGCGCAAGGCGCGCCAGACCATGCCGCCGGTGGATGCCTGGGCCAGCCTCGTCGAGGACCCGGACAAGGCGCGCCACTACAAGTCCCGGCGCGGCATGGGCGGTTTCGTCCGTGTCAAATGGGAAGAGGCCAACGAGATCATCGCCGCCTGCAACCTGTACACGATCAAGAAATACGGCCCGGACCGCATCGCCGGCTTCTCGCCGATCCCGGCCATGTCGATGATTTCCTACGCGGCCGGCACGCGCTATCTGTCGTTGCTGGGCGGCGTCTGCCTGTCGTTCTACGACTGGTACTGCGATCTGCCGCCGGCCTCGCCGCAGGTCTGGGGCGAACAGACCGACGTGCCGGAATCGGCCGACTGGTACAACAGCCGCTACATCATCGCCTGGGGTTCGAACGTGCCGCAGACGCGCACGCCCGACGCCCACTTCTTCACCGAGGCGCGCTACAACGGCACCAAGACGGTCGCGGTTTCGCCCGACTACTCGGAGCTGGCCAAGCTCACCGACCACTGGCTGCATCCCAAGCAGGGCACCGACGCGGCGCTGGCCTTCGCCATGGGCCATGTGATCCTCAGGGAATTCCACCTCGACAAACCTTCGACCTACTTCACCGACTATTGCCGCCAGTACTCGGACATGCCGATGCTGGTACGCCTGGAGCGCGATGCGCAGGGCCGGCTGGTGGCGGAGCGCTTCCTGCGCGCCAGCGACCTGGGCGGCCTGGGCGAAAGCAACAATCCGGAATGGAAGACCGTCGCGTTCGACGAAAACAGCGAGGGCATCACCATCCCCAATGGCTCGGTCGGTTTCCGCTGGGGCGAGGACGGCAAGTGGAACATCGAGGAGAAGGAAAGCACCGGTCGTCGAACCAAGTTGCGGCTGAGCCTGAAGAACCACTTCGATGCCATCGAAAGCGTCAGCTTTCCCTACTTCGGTGGCGTCGAGCATGAGAAATGGACCGCCTCCAGGTTCGAGGACGTGCTCCAGCGCAACATCCCGGTCAAGCGCCTGAAGCTGGCCGACGGACAGGAATGGGCAGTAGCCACCGTCTACGACCTGCTGATGGCGCAGTACGGCCTGGATCGCGGTTTCGGCGGCGGCAACGTCGCCGCCAGCTTCGATGACGACACGCCCGGCACGCCCGCATGGCAGGAGAAGATCACCGGCGTACCGCGCCGGGACGTGATCGAGATCGCCCACGAGTTCGCGCGCACCGCCGACCGGACGCATGGCCGCAGCATGATCATCGTCGGCGCCGGCATGAACCACTGGTTCCACAACGACATGAACTACCGCGGCCTGATCAACATGCTGGTCATGTGCGGTTGCATCGGCCAGAGCGGCGGCGGCTGGGCGCACTACGTCGGCCAGGAAAAGCTGCGTCCGCAGACCGGCTGGCTGCCGGTGGCCTTCGCGCTCGACTGGAACCGTCCGCCCCGGCACATGAACGGTACTTCGTTCTTCTATTTCAACTCCGACCAGTGGCGCTACGAAAAGCTGGGCGTCGGGGAGATCCTGTCGCCGTTGGCCGATCCGTCCAAGTACGCCGGATCGCTGGCCGACATGAACCTGCGCGCCGTGCGCATGGGCTGGCTGCCGAGCGCGCCGCAGTTGGACCGCAATCCGCTGACGCTGGCCAGGGACGCCGAACAGGCCGGCATGTCGCCGCAGGAATACGCGCTCGCGCAGATGCGCGAGGGCAAGCTCGACTTCGCCTTCGCCGACCCGGATGCGCCGCAGAACAGCCCGAAGATGATGTTCATCTGGCGCTCCAACCTGCTCGGCTCCTCGGGCAAGGGTCATGAATACATGCTGCGCCACCTGCTGGGCACCCGTCACGGCCTGCTCGGCAAGGACCTGGGCGAGAACGGCAGGAAGCCGGAACAGATCCGCTGGCGCGACGAGGATCCGGAAGGCAAGCTCGACCTGCTGGTCACGCTGGATTTCCGCATGTGCACGACCGCGCTGTACTCGGACATCGTGCTACCGACCGCGACCTGGTACGAGAAGAACGACCTCAACACCTCGGACATGCATCCCTTCATCCACCCGCTGTCCAAGGCGGTGGACCCGGCCTGGGAATCGCGCAGCGACTGGGATATCTTCAAGGGCATCGCCCGCACCTTCAGCGACATGGCGCCCGGCATCCTCGGCGTGGAAAAGGATGTGGTGCTGACGCCGGTGCTGCACGACACGCCCGGCGAGCTGGCCATGCCGATGGCCGTCACCGACTGGAAGAAGGGCGAGTGCGAGCCCATCCCCGGCAAGACCATGCCGTCGATCGCAGTGGTCGAACGCGACTATCCGAACGTGTACAAGAAGTACACCTCGCTGGGACCGCTGATGGACAAGCTCGGCAACGGCGGCAAGGGTATCGGCTGGAATACGCAGGACGAGGTCGAATTCCTCGGCGATCTGAACCGTCGCGTCCGCGCCCCCGGCGTCAGCGAGGGCCGGCCGATGATCGAGACCGCGATCGATGCCTGCGAAACGGTGCTGACGCTGGCGCCGGAAACCAACGGCCACGTCGCGGTCAAGGCCTGGGAAGCGCTGGGCAAGTTCACCGGCCGCGACCATACCCACCTGGCCACCGGCAAGGAGCACGAGCAGATCCGTTTCCGCGACATCGTCGCACAGCCGCGCAAGATCATCTCCTCGCCGACCTGGTCGGGTCTGGAAGACGAACATGTCAGCTACAACGCCGGCTATACCAATGTGCACGAGCTGATTCCGTGGCGCACCCTGACCGGACGCCAGCAGTTCTACCAGGATCACGAATGGATGCGCGATTTCGGCGAGGGCTTCATGGGCTATCGCCCGCCGGTGGACACCAAGACCATCATGCCGGTGCTGGAAAAGAACCCGAACGGCAATCGCGAGATCGTGCTCAACTGGATCACCCCGCACCAGAAATGGGGCATCCACAGCACCTACAGCGACAACCTCATCATGCAGACGCTGTCGCGCGGCGGACCGATCATCTGGATGAGCGAAACCGACGCCGCCGAGGCCGGCATCGAGGACAACGACTGGATCGAGGTCTTCAACGTCAACGGCGCGATCGCCGCGCGCGCGGTGGTCAGCCAGCGCGTCATGCCCGGCATGGTGATGATGTATCACGCGCAGGAACGCATCATCAACGTGCCCGGTTCCGAAATGACCGGCACCCGCGGCGGCATCCACAACTCGGTGACGCGCACGGTGGTCAAGCCGACCCACATGATCGGCGGCTACGCGCAGCTGAGCTACGGCTTCAATTACTACGGCACCACGGGCACCAACCGCGACGAATTCGTGGTGGTTCGCAAGATGAAGAATATCGACTGGCTGGAAGGCGAAACCGCCACCTTGGCCAGCAAGGAGGTGGCGTGATGAAAGTACGCGCGCAAATCGCGATGGTGCTGAACCTGGACAAGTGCATCGGCTGCCATACCTGCTCGATCACCTGCAAGAACGTCTGGACTTCGCGCGAGGGCGTCGAGTACGCCTGGTTCAACAACGTCGAAACCAAGCCCGGTATCGGCTATCCCAAGGAGTGGGAAAACCAGGACAGATGGAATGGCGGCTGGGTCAGGACCTCCAGCGGCAAGCTGGTGCCGCGCGCCGGCGGACGCTGGCGCCTGCTGGCGAAGATCTTCGCCAATCCGGACCTGCCGCAGATCGACGATTACTACGAGCCCTTCGATTTCGACTACCAGCACCTGCACACCGCCGGCGACAGCCGGCACCAGCCCACCGCGCGACCGCGCTCGCTGATCACCGGCCAGCGCATGGAAAAGATCGAGTGGACGGCGAACTGGGAGGAAATCCTCGGCAGCGAATTCGAGAAGCGCGCCAAGGACCGCAACTTCGACGCGATCCAGAAGGAAATCTACGGCTCTTTCGAGAAGACCTTCATGATGTATCTGCCGCGCCTGTGCGAGCACTGCCTCAATCCGGCCTGCGTCTCCTCCTGTCCTTCCGGCGCGATCTACAAGCGCGAGGAGGACGGCATCGTGCTGATCGACCAGGACAAGTGCCGCGGCTGGCGCATGTGCGTCTCCGCCTGTCCGTACAAGAAGATCTACTACAACTGGAAGAGCGGCAAATCGGAGAAGTGCATCTTCTGTTTCCCGCGCATCGAGATGGGCGAGCCGACGATCTGCTCGGAAACCTGCGTCGGCCGCATCCGCTACCTGGGCGTGATGCTGTACGACGCGGACCGCATCGGGGAAGCCGCCGCCACCGCCGCGAAACAGGATCTGTACCAGGCGCATCTGGACGTGTTCCTGGATCCGTTCGATCCGGAAGTGATCGAGGCCGCGCGCAACGAAGGCATCCCCGGCAACTGGCTGGAAGCGGCACAGGCCTCGCCGGTCTACAAGCTGGCGATCGACTGGAAACTGGCGCTGCCGCTGCATCCGGAATACCGCACCCTGCCGATGGTCTGGTACGTGCCGCCGCTGTCGCCGATCCAGTCCGCCGCCGAACGCGGCCATATCGGCATGAACGGCGAGCTGCCCGACATCGCTTCGCTGCGCATCCCGGTGCGTTACCTGGCCAACATGCTGACCGCCGGTGACGAAGCGCCGGTGATCCGCGCGCTGGAACGGCTGATGGCCATGCGCGCCTGGCGCCGCGCCAAGAACGTAGACGGCGTGGAAGACCTGGCGGTGCTGGAACAGGCCGGCCTGACCGTGCAGCAGGCCGAGGACATGTACCGCTACCTGGCGATCGCCAACTACGAGGACCGTTTCGCCATCCCTTCGGGCCACCGCGAATACGCCAACAACGCCTATGGCGAGCGCGGCGGATGCGGCTTCACCTTCGACGACAACGGCTGCCACAGCGCCAGCCCCGCGGATCTGTTCGGCAGTCGCCGGACCACGGACTACGTGGTCGAGGATCGTGCGGTCCGCGACAGGGAAACCGCGTCATGAAGATACTCAAGCTGATCGGCGTCCTGATCGACTATCCGCAGGACGCACTGTGGGAGCACCGGCAGGAACTGCTCGACGCCGCCGACCATCCCGCGCTGCGGCGGGCACGCCGCGAACGGTTGCGCGCCTTCATCGACCGCCTGCTCGACAGCGACCCGATGACCGCGCAATCGGCCTGGCTGGCGTTGTTCGATCGCGGCCGCAACATGAGCCTGCTGCTGTTCGAGCACATCCACGGCGAGTCGCGCGATCGCGGGCAGGCCATGGTCGATCTGATGGCGGCCTACGAACGCAATGGATTTGAACTGTCATCGCGCGAACTGCCCGACTACCTGCCACTGCTGCTGGAATACCTCTCGCATCGGCCGGTGACGGAAGTGCACGAATGGCTGCACCACATCCATCACATCCTCGGCCTGCTGGCGGCCCGCGCCGCCGAGCGTGAATCGCCTTACTCGCTGTTGTTCCAGCTGCTGGTGGAACTGTCCGAAGGCAAGCTGGACCTGGAAGTCCTGCGTCGCCACGCCAGCCAGGAACCGCGCGACGACACCGTCGAAGCCATGGACCGGATCTGGGAGGAAGAAGCCGTCCGTTTCAGCGCCGAAGCGCCCGACGAAAACTCATCCTGTTCGACCTCGGCGGCCACGCGCCGCGGCGCAACCCGATAGGTGCCATCATGCTCCAGCACTACATCAACCTGTTCCTGTTCCGGATCTATCCCTACGTGGCCCTGTCGGTATTCTTCATCGGCAGCTGGCTGCGCTACGACCGCGCCATGTACACCTGGCGCACCGGCTCCAGCCAGTTGCTGTCCGATCGCGGCATGCGCCTGGGCAGCAACCTGTTCCATATCGGCATCCTGATGGTCCTGACCGGACATCTGGTCGGCCTGCTGACACCGCACTGGGTCTACGCGATCTTCATCACGTCGGCGCAGAAGCAGATGCTGGCGATGGTGGTCGGCGGCGTCTTCGGCGTGGTCTGCCTGGTCGGCATCAGCATCCTGCTGCTGCGCCGCCTGACCAATCCGCGCATCCGCGCCACCGGCACCTTCGCCGACAGCATGATCCTGATCCTGCTGTTCCTGCAGTTGCTGCTGGGCCTGGGCACGCTGATCCCGTCCAGTCATCACCTGGACGGCAGCACCATGCTGCTGCTGGCGGACTGGGCGCAGCACATGGTCACGTTCCGCAGCCAGCCGGTCGAGGCGCTGATGAGCGTTTCATGGATCTACAAGACCCATATCTTCCTCGGCCTGACATTGTTCCTGCTGGCGCCGTTCACGCGCCTGGTGCATGTCTGGAGCATTCCGCTCAGCTACCTGTGGCGTCCCTACCAACTGGTGCGCCGCCGGCAGCCGACGCTCGATGCGCGGAGCCCGCAATGAGCCATCGCACTCCGTTGAGCATCTCGCTGGCGCAGCTTCCTGTGACGGATGCGAGCCCGCATGGGCATGCCGCACGCACGCATCACGGTCATGCCGACGAAGGCGCGCCGGGAAATCCGGGCCAACCGGCGCCGTGCTACCTGTTCGTCGGCGAGACCGCGATCAGCGAAGCCGACATCGCGCGCGAAATGCAGCACCATCGCGCAATGACACCGGAGCGTTCGCGTGCCGATGCCGCACGCGCCCTGGTCGTGCGCGAACTGCTGCGCCGGGAGATCGAACGCCTCGGACTGCGGGAAACGGAACCGCCCTCCGGACGCGAAACCGGGGAGGAGGCGGGGATCCGCCTTCTGCTGGAACGCGAAATCGAGGATCGCACGCCGACCGAAGACGATTGCCTGCGCTATTACCAGCAGAACCGGAAGCGTTTTCGCGAGCCGGACCGCATCCGCGTCCGCCATATCCTGCTGCCGGCCACGCCGGACGATGTCGACGAGCGTCTGCGCGCACGCGCGCTGGGCGAAAAGCTGATCGGCGAGCTGCGCGAGTCACCGGCGCTGTTCGCCGATTTCGCGCTGCGCCATTCGGCGTGCCCTTCCAGGCAGGAAGGCGGCGATCTGGGCTGGCTGCAACGCGGCCAAACCACGCCGGAATTCGACCGCCAGATCTTCCGCCTGCGCGAAGGGCTGGCGGCCTATCCGGTCGAATCCCGCTGGGGCCATCACGTGGTCGATGTCGTCGCACTCGCTCCCGGCCGGGAGCAAAGCTTCGGGCAGGCGCGACAGCGCATTTCCGATCATCTGGAACTGCAACTGTGCCAGTCGGAACTGCACCACTACATGCGCGGCCTGATGCAGCGCTACGCAGTACGGGGACTGGACGAGATTGAAGCCGCGGCCGGATAACCGGCCGCCGCGCAATCCGCCTTACAGCCAAACCAGCCATCCTCCAAAGACGGAGACGCGGACATGCAAGACAACAACCCCAAAACCCCCACCACCGGCCAGCAACAGCGCGCCCTCTGGGGCAGCACCTTCGCTTTCACCACCTGCTTTGCCGTATGGATGATCTTTTCCATCATCGGCATTCCGATCAAGGAAAAACTGCAACTCAGCGAAACCGCGTTCGGCCTGCTGATCGCCATGCCGGTCCTGAGCGGTTCGCTGATCCGCATCTTCGTCGGCGTCTGGGCCGATCAGTTGGGCGGACGTCTGATCCTGACCGTCATGATGCTGTTCAGCGCCGCCGCCACCTGGATGGTGACCTACGCGACCAGCTATCCGCAGTTCCTGCTGGCGGCGCTGCTCATCGGCATCGTCGGCGGCTCGTTCTCCGTCGGCATCACCTACGTGTCCAAATGGTTCTCCGCGGACAAACAGGGTACGGCGCTGGGCATCTTCGGCGCCGGCAACATCGGCGCGGCGGTGACCAAGCTGCTGGCGCCGATCGTAATGGCGGCGGCCGGCTGGATGATGGTGGCCAAGGTCTGGGCGCTGGCGCTGGCGCTGGTCGCGGTGGCGTTCTACCTGTTCACCAGCGACGACCCCTCGCTGGCCGAACGCCGCGCCTCCGGCGTCAAGCCGGTGCCGTTCAAGGAACAGATGATGCCGCTGAAGAAGCTGCAGGTGTGGCGGTTCTCACTGTATTACTTCTTCGTGTTCGGCGGTTTTGTCGCCCTCTCGCTGTGGCTGCCGCGCTACCTGATCGGCGCTTACGGCATGGACGTGAAACATGCCGGCGTTATCGCCGCCTGTTATTCGATCCCGGCCAGCCTGTTCCGCATCGTCGGCGGCTGGCTGTCGGACAAGCATGGCGCGCGCAAGGTCATGTACTGGACGCTCGGTGTCTCGGTGATCTGCACCTTCCTGCTCGCCTATCCCGATACCAACTATGTCATCAATGGCATCCATCATCCGATCTCCTTCCGTTTGGCGATGGGAGTGATCCCGTTCACCGGCGTGGTCTTCGTGCTCGGCTTCTTCATGTCGCTGGGCAAAGCCGCCGTCTACAAGCACATCCCGGTGTACTACCCGGACTATGTCGGTTCGGTCGGCGGGGTGGTCGGCATGATCGGCGGCCTGGGCGGATTCGTGCTGCCGATCATGTTCGGCGCGCTGAACGATCTGACCGATGTCTGGACCAGTTGCTTCATGCTGCTGTTCCTGGTCTCGGCCGGCTCGCTGGTCTGGATGCACTTCGCAATCCGGCGCATGGAACGCAAGCATTTCCCGCAAATCGCCGGCGAAACCGATCTGCCGGAAATCATGCAGGCGACCAGCGACGCGCAGCGCAAGGGGTGATACCGGCCCATGTCAAAGCGCATCGCGCCGATTCCGCGCACCATTCCATCACGATCCTCATCCAGACAGCGTGCGCTCATGCCCGCGCTGTCTGTTTGGGCCCTCAACCCAGGAGTCATCATGTCATCGATACATCATTCCCGTCGCTTCTTCCTGCGCACGCTGCTGCTCGCGCTGACCGCCATTCCCTTCATCGCTCTGGCCGCCGAGCCGATCACGGTATTCGCCGCCGCCAGCCTGAAGGAGTCGATGGACGAGATCGCCACCGCCTACGAGCGGCATAGCGGCGTCCCGGTCAGGACCTCCTATGCCGCCAGCTCGACGCTGGCACGGCAGATCGAAAACGGCGCACCGGCCGATGTGTTCTTCTCCGCCGACCTGGAGTGGATGGACTATCTGCAGGAACGCGACAGGATCGACACGGCGCATCGTCGCCAGTTGCTGGGCAACCGGCTGGTGCTGATCGCGCCGGCCAACCAGCCGGCAGCGGTCGATCTCTCGCAGGCGGGCGCCGTATCCGCGCGTCTTGGCAACGGGCGTCTGGCCGTGGGCCGGGTCGAAAGCGTGCCCGCTGGTCGTTATGGCAAGGCGGCGCTGATCTCGATCGGTGCCTGGGACCAGGTCCGCGCCAAGCTCGCCGAATCGGACAGCGTGCGCGCCGCCATGATGCTGGTATCGCGCCGCGAAGCGCCGCTGGGCATCGTCTATGCCTCCGATGCCAAGGCCGATCCGGCGGTGGTGACGGTGGCGACATTTGCCGAGTCCACGCATCCGCCGATCATTTATCCGGTCGCGCCGGTGAAGGGCGCGCACCAGGCGCAGGCGGCGGTTCTGGTCCAATGGCTGTCCTCGCCCGAGGCCCGGACCATTTTCGAGCGTCGCGGCTTCTCCGTTCTCGTCGCAGAATAAAGCGATGGCATGGTTCACCCCTGAAGAACTGACCGCGATCGGATTGAGCCTGAAGGTGGCCACGGCCGCCGCCTTGGCCAGCCTGCCTTTCGGGGTCGCGATGGGGTGGCTGCTGTCGCGCAAGCAATTCCCCGGCAAGCTGCTGCTGGATGCGCTGGTGCATCTGCCGCTGGTGCTGCCACCGGTGGTCACCGGCTTGGTGCTGTTGATCCTGTTCGGATCGCAGGGCTGGATCGGCGCATTTCTGGACCGGCATTTCGGAATCGTGTTCGCGTTCCGCTGGACCGGCGCCGCGCTGGCCTGCGCGGTGATGGGGTTTCCGCTGATGGTGCGGACCATCCGCCTGTCGCTGGACGCCACCGACCGGCGGCTGGAGCAAGCGGCCGCCACCTTGGGCGCCGCGCCGTGGAAGGTGTTCCTGAGCATCACTTTGCCGCTGGCCTGGCCCGGAATCGTCGCCGGCGCCGCCTTGGCTTTCGCCAAGGCGCTGGGCGAGTTCGGCGCCACCATCACCTTCGTCTCCAGCATCCCGGGCGAAACCGAGACCCTCTCGTCCGCGATCTGGGGCCTGATGCAGGTTCCCGGCGCCGAGTCCGGCATCTGGCGGCTGGCAGCGGTGGCTCTGGCAATCTCGCTGGGCGCGCTGGTCTTCTCGGAATGGCTGGTGCGCCGTTACGGCGCCCAGTACAAGGACTGAACCCGTCATGACCCTCCGACCCTCCGCATTCCGTCTCCGCACTCCTGCCGGCGCCGACGCGTCGGGGCCGCGCCGATGCTGAAACTGGACATGGAACTGGAGCGCGGCCACTTCCGGCGGCATGTGCGGATCGAAGACGATGCACGGGTGATCGCGCTGATCGGCCGCTCCGGCGCGGGCAAGACCACTTCGCTCAATGCCATCGCCGGACTGTTGCGTCCGCGACGCGGCCGGATCGAAATCGATGGGCGCGTGCTGTTCGACAGCGCCGCCAGAATCGATATTCCCGTCCATCGTCGCGGCATCGGCTATGTGTTCCAGGACGCGCGCCTGTTTCCGCACATGGATGTGCGCCACAACCTGCGCTACGGCCACCATTCCCGGCAACCGTCGACCCGCTTCGATTTCGATGCCGTGATCGAACTGCTCGGCATCGCGGCGCTGCTGTCGCGGCACCCGCGCAATCTTTCCGGCGGCGAAATGCAGCGTGTCGCCATCGGCCGCGCCCTACTGTCGCAGCCATCGATGCTGCTGTTCGACGAACCGCTTTCCTCGCTGGACCGGAACCGCCGCGAAGAACTGATCCCCTACCTGCAACGCATCCGCGACGAGATCCGGCTGCCAATGATCTACGTCAGCCATCATCTGGACGAAGTGGAGCGACTGGGCGCCGCCATTCATACGCTGGACGACTCCGAAAACGAGTGACCTGAAATCGGAAGACGACGCAAACGTTCTCTATCGGGAAGACTTCCACGACGGCGACCTCGGATCGCCGTCTGCGGTCGCGGCTGAGCGTTGCGCTGGCCACGGCCCTGACAGTGGCGGTATTCGGCGGGCCGTGATGCTCGTTTGCGCAAGTAATGCCAGCGGGCACGACCGGCACGCAGATGGACCGGGCCGGCAACGGCGTGCCGGTGGTGCGGATCGCCGCGCCGAACGGACGCGGTGTACTCCGTCGATTACAGGCTGCGCCCGATGGACGGTGGCTTCTCTTGCTGGGCAAGCTGTTGTTCCTGCTCCTGCTTCCGCTGCTGATCCCGTTGCCATTGCCGGTAGCTTTCCTGTCCCCATTGGTCCCACTCTTGGAATTGCGGCGTCTGGGCATAGTCATGCGCCGCCTTGGCAAGGGCTTCGTCATCCCCGCGCTCGGCCGCATCGAAAAAGCGATTCAGCAGTTGGCCGAT
>JAISFF010000065.1 GCA_031263725.1 Lysobacteraceae bacterium
TGCTTCGAAGCGATGGTCCATGATTTGCGTTCGATCCTGCGCGTGGCACAGGGTCGCCAGGGCCAGCCCAGTACGGTGATTCTGGACGGTCGCACCTTGCAGTCGACCTGTGAGAGTGGTCCACGCGCTGGTTATGACGGTCATAAGCGCAAGCGTGGCAGCAAGGTACATATGGCGGTACGGGCAAGCAGCGCCGGCTCGATGCCAGCCGTCGCTTCCTGTCGGAACTCGAAGCGATCGATGTCAGCCTGCTGGACCGGGAAAACCAGATCGATGCCGCCATCCTGCGCAACCAGCTCGAATCGGACATCTGGGACATGGCCACCCTGCGGCGCGAATCCTGGGATCCACAGCTGTACACGGGTCTGGCTGGCAGCGCGATCTACAGCCTGATGGCGCGCGACTTCGCCCCGCTTCCGGACCGCCTGCGCTCGGCCACCTCGCGTCTGGAAAAGATTCCGGGACTGCTGGCCCAGGCTCGCGACAATCTGGATCTTTCGCGCGTTCCGAAGATTCACGCGGAGACCGTCGCGCAGCAGAATCGCGGCATCCTGAGCATCGTCAATACCTTCATCACGCCGAATATCGATCAGTTGCGTCCGGGCGAGGCCGAACGCTTGCGTGCCGCGATCGCGCAGTTGGAAAGCGCGGTGGAGGAACACCAGCGCTGGCTCGACAGCACCCTGGTGCCGCATGCGGCCGGCGACTTCCGCCTGGGCGCCGAGAAGTACGACCGGAAACTGCATTTCGCCCTGAACTCCGCGCTGTCCCGCAGTGAAATCCGGCGCCGTGCCGAAGCGGAACTGGAACGCGTCCGCGCCGAAATGTACGGAATCGCCGCGACCGTGCTGGCCGACGATCCGCAAGCACCCAAGGCCAGGATCGCCGACGCGCCCACCGCTGTCGAGCAGCAAGGCATCATCGAAGCGGCGCTGGAACGCGCCTATGCCGAACACCCCACGCCGGCCAATCTGGCCAGCGATGCCGAAGCCGCGCTGCAATCCTCCACCGACTTCGTCCGCGAGCACGCCCTGGCGACGCTGCCGGATGCGCCAGTGCAGATCATCCTGATGCCGGAATTCCAGCGCGGCGTGGCGGTGGCCTACTGCGATTCGCCGGGTCCGCTCGACAAGGGACTGCAGACCTTCTACGCGATTTCGCCGATTCCGGACAACTGGGCTCCGGCGCAGGTCGAGTCCTTCCTGCGCGAATACAACAGCCGCATGATCCAGCTGCTGAGCATTCACGAAGGCATGCCTGGCCATTATCTCGAAGGCTGGCATTCGGCCAAATTCCCCTCGACGCTGCGCGCGGTGCTGCGCTCGGGCACGTTCGCGGAAGGCTGGGCGGTCTATACCGAGAAAATGATGGCCGATGCCGGCTACCTCGACAACGATCCGCTGTTCAAGCTGGTACAGCTGAAGTTCTACCTGCGCACGATCGCCAACGCCATCCTCGACCAGGGCGTGCATGTCGATGGCTGGACCCGCGAGCGGGCGATGCGCCTGATGACCCATGACGCTTTTCAGCAGGAAAGCGAAGCCGCCGGCAAATGGGTGCGCGCGCAGTTGACCTCGGCACAGTTGCCCACCTACTTCGTCGGTGTCCAGGAACACATCGATACGCGCAAGGCGGTGGAAGAGAAGCTTGGCGACGACTTCGACCTGAAAACCTACCACGATCAGGTCCTGTCCCATGGCGCACCGCCGGTTCGCTTCGCCCGCCAGTTGATGCTGGACGAGCCGATCCAGTAACCGGCCATATTCCGCGCTCCCGGTCGCCTCGACGCGACCGGGAGCGACGAATGCTTCCAGATACTCAGGATGTGGGCTTCAGCAGCAGATCCTGGAAATCGAAACTGAAATCGGTCATGTCCGAGGCAGCCCGCATCCGGGCCTCGCGCACACGCCCGTCCGGATCCAGCGCGAAAGTGACGAAGGCGTCGCCATTGAGCGAGCGCTCGCGCCACTTCACCAGGAAAGTATCGTGCTGCCAATGTTCCAGGTCGCCCACCAATAGCGGACTCTTGCTGAAGCGCATCACCAGGCGGCTGTTCTCCAGCGTGATCGAGATGTCGCCATACCAGGCATCCTGATATTGCGCGGCATAGCCGGACAAAGACAATGAAGGACAACTGCGCGGGTCCCGCGCGGCCAGGTGTTTCTGCCAGCTACCATCGGCCTTGTCCTTCTGCTTGTTCACCACCACTTGGTAGGCGGTGATCCAGTCCACCGGCTGCGTCGGGCGCAGGAACGCATCATAAAAGGCTTCAGGAGTTTGGCGACAGGCCCAAAGAGCATGGCTTCAACATGCACTACAACGGCCCGACCAATAGCTGTGTTGACTTCACTTGGGCCGCACTGAATCACGCTGGGTTGCATTACAGGGTCGTTATGCTTGGACAGGATGGGAAGAGTTTTATGAGCATGCCGTCTTTCCAGACCATGAAGCGATACCGAAACCGCTACAGAACATAAGCCATATCAATCGATGCGTTGCGAAGTGATGGATCTGAATTAAGATGCGGATCGCCTTGGTTCCGGTACCGTCGGCCACGCCAGCCATCAAAGTAGTGCCTCGGTTTGAAATTCAGGCTGACATGGACACCACGGGCGGGAATGCGAAACCCTCCCGGTCCGATCGAAATACGAGTAAAAAATGCATATACCAAACAACTGTCAGTGTGCGCATGTCACCAGGCCATGGCACGGTAAATTCAAACCGGGATATTGCCGCTATCAAGGATTCCTTGACAGTTACGCGTTCCGCCATCACCGCTTCAGGAATCCGTTATGACCTTCCGCAATCCCGTTACCGTCGAAGCTCTCAACGAACGCAATCGCAATACGATGGGCGAGCACCTGGGCATCGTGTTCACCAATGTGGGAGAGGACTGGATTCGCGCCACCATGCCGGTGGATTCGCGAACCAAGCAGCCATACGGATTGCTGCATGGCGGCGCTTCGGTGGTGTTGGCGGAGACGCTGGGCAGCATCGCGGGCATGTTGTGTCTGGATACCGAACGCGAAATGTGCGTGGGACTGGACATCAATGCCAACCACATCCGTTCGGTCCGCGAGGGCTTCGTGACCGGAACGACCCGGCCGCTGCACATCGGCCGCAGCACCCATGTATGGGAAATCCGCATCGAGGACGAAAACGGCAAGCTGGTCTGCGTTTCCCGGTTGACGCTGGCGGTGGTGCCCCTCACGGGACGTTGACCGGCCACAGGCCCGGGCCGCGCCCGATCGATATGGCGGTGGTCGCGGAAGATCGGGTCCGGCCAACGCTGGCCGACGATCATTCCGGGTCGGCCGCGTCCGGCCTGGGCTTCCGCCGCAGGTGGGTGAAATCGGAAAATTCCCAGTGCCGCAAGGCGAGGATCGCGCTGCAGCCATTGCGCGACTCCAGTGGCAGCCGGTTGTCGCGATGGGACAATTCGTCGAATTCCCTTGCCAGATGCAGCATCGCGTTGGACAGATGCTGCCGCGAGGCTTCCGTCAGCATGCCGGCGACGAAGTGGAAGGTATCGCCCGGCTGCTCGCCGTGGACATCGAAAAACTCCGGCACGATCCGTTGCAGGAAGAATGCCTGCACCGGGCCGTCCTTGCGCCAGCTGAAGTTGCGCGCGGTCAGCTTGCGGACCCGGCGCGGCGGGCGATAGTCGACGATCTGCAACCGATCCAGGATCAGCAGCAGCGAGATCATCTCGTTCTCGTCGATATCGAAAGTGCCGATGATCTCCTCGAAACTCCAGTGGTTGATCAGGAGATAGGTGAGCAGCAGCAGCTTGGGATCGGATACCAGTGCGTTCTCCTGCGCGTCGCTCAGTTGGGTCTGGTATTCGCTCGAGCGGGTCTCGTTCTGGAGCAGATCGCTGATGGTGATGTCGAGCGCTTCGCAGATACGGTCCAGACGGCTGAGCGAGAAATCGCCGCGGCTGAGATCGCGTTTGACCGTGGGTTCGCTGACGCCCAGCCGCTGCGCGAGTTCGCGGTAGGTGATGCCGCGCGCGCGCAGCAAATCGCGGATAGCCTGAACAACCAGTTGTGATCCAGCCATGAGAAACCCGTATCGACCCGTGCGAGGAAGGTTTACAAGCGTATCAAGATATGATCCCAAAGCCGATAATGGACGAATCCATTGCCCATGCCGGTTGGTCGCCTGCGACGGATCTGTCAGTGTGTCGCAATGGTTGCCGGATCATCTGGGGGATGTGAATCTATGAGTACGCCGCTCTGTTCGCCGCTGGCATTGCGTATCGTGGGAACAGGTGAATACCTGCCCGAGCGGATACGGCATTCGAGCGAATTCGACCGCCGCTGGGGCAAGCCGGATGGCTGGACCTTCCACCATTCCGGGGTGATGAGCCGGCATGTGGCCGACGCGCACGAAACCAGCTCCTACATGGGCGCGATGGCCGCCCGACGCGCACTGGCCGTCGCCGGGCTGGCGCAGACCGATTGCCTGATCTCGGCCTGCAGTGTGATGGAACAGCCGATTCCCTGTCTGGGCGCGCTGCTGCAACGGGAACTGGGCTGGGGAAACAGCGGCATTCCCGCGTTCGATGTCAACGCGACCTGCCTGAGCTTTCTGGTCGCCCTGGATATCGCCGCGATGGCGGTCGCGGCGAACCGCTATCGCCGGATACTGATCGTTGCCAGCGAGGTGCCTTCATGCGGGTTGAACCTGGAAAACACCGAAACCGCGCCCCTGTTCGGTGATGGAGCGGTGGCGGTCATCGTCGAAGCCGGCGATGGCGGCGGCGGCTCATGGTTGCTGGGTTCGCGTTTGGAGACCTATGGCGACGGCGCGGAGCATTGCCGGGTGCGCGCGGGCGGTACCCGGCTCCGGGTCGAGGACGACATCGAAGCGTTTGTGCAAGGAGCGCATTTCGAAATGGATGGACGCATGGTTTATCGGCAAGCGGCCCAACTGCTGCCGGGCTTTCTGCAACGATTGTTCGCTGGCGCCGGCATGGGTATCGACGCCATGCAATGGCTGGTGCCGCACCAGGCCAGCGGCAAGGCGCTGGAACATGTGCAGAAATCCCTGTGCCTTCCCGCTGGACGAATGGTGCATATCCTGCGGAATCACGGCAATCAACTGTCGGCTTCCATCCCCGCCGGATTGCACCATCTGATCCAGGATGGCTGCCTGCGGCGCGGCGATCATGTGGCATTGCTCGGTACGGGCGCGGGCCTGGCGCTGGGTGGTGCGATCCTGAGGTATTGATCGATGCGCATCCTGGTCACCGGAGCATCCGGGTTCATCGGTCGGCACGTCGCGCAATGCCTGGCGACCGCTGGCTACGAAGTGGTGGCACAGGGGCGGGATGCGGACCGGTTGGCGCCAATGGCGGCCGTGGCCGAGACGGTGAAGGCCGATCTGGCCGAGGACCCGCTGGCGCCATTGTTGCGCGATTGCGAGGCGGTGGTGCATTGCGCGGCGTTGTCTTCTCCCTGGGGGCGGGAACAGGATTTCCAGCGGGCCAATGTGCTGGCGACGCAGCGTCTGGCGCTGGCCGCGCAGGCGGCAGGGGTCGCGCGGATGGTGCATTTGGGTTCGCCGAGCATCTATTTCCGCTTCTCCGACCGGTACGATGTGCCGGAGGCGTTTACGCCGCCGCGGCGCTGGATCACGCCTTACGCGCGCAGCAAGTGGGAAAGCGAGGAAGTGTTGCGGTCGCTGCGCGGCCGGGTTCCGGAAACGGTGATCCTGCGTCCGCGAGCGGTGTTTGGCGAGGGCGATCAGGCGATCCTGCCGAGACTGCTGGCGGTGGCCGAACGCGGTCGCTTTCCTCTGGTCGGCGGCGGCGGCGCGTGGATCGACATCACCTACATCGATAATGTGGTCCATGCGATCACCCTGGCACTAAAGGTTCCGACCGTGACGCATGGCCGCGCTTACAACATCGCCAACGGCGAACCCATGCGGGTTCGCACCTTGATGCAGAAGGTGTTCGGCTCGCTGGACATGCCGGTGCGGTTCTTTTCGCTGCCACGCCCCGTGGCGATAGGAATGGCGGGAGCCGCGGAAACCTGGGCGCGATGCCGCCCGGGTTGCCCGGAGCCGCGCCTGAGCCGGTACGGCGTCGGCGTGATCGGGTATTCGCAGACGTTGGATATCAGTGCCGCGAGGAACGAGCTGGGTTATCAGCCACAGGTGGACATTGCGACGGGAATAGAGCGATTCAGCCGGTTCTGGCGGCGCTCGCGGAAAACCGGAAGGATGGAGCCGCAAGATGCGTCCGCTTGAATGGCGACTGTTCGAAGCGGGTTACTGCACCCATCCCGAGCGGATGACGCGACGCGGCGGGCGCTGGTGCAATTGCCAGTTTCCGGCGCTGACGGCGTTGATCCGGCATCCGCAATACGGTCCGATCCTGTTCGATACCGGGTATTCGGAAGCATTCATGGAGGCCACCGCACCGTTGCCTGAACGCCTGTACCGGATGGTGACGCCGGTGCGCCTGGAAACGGGCCGGACATTGCGCGAGCAGTTGCGGCGGCAGGGCCTGGAGCCGGCGGACATCGGGCTGATCGTGCTGTCGCATCTGCATGGCGACCACATCGCCGGAGTCCGCGACTTCCCCGATGTGCCCCTGCTGTGTTCGAGCGAAGCCTGGGACGACATGCGGCGGCGCGGACGCATCGGCGCGTTGCGCAAGGGACTGCTGCCGGCATTGATCGATTCGGCCAAGGACAGGCTGCAATGGCTGGAACAACGGCCCGAAGTCCGCCTGGCGCCACCTTTCGCCGCGTTCGGAATGGCGCGCGATGTCCTGGGTGACGGCAGCCTGCTCGCGGTGCCGCTGCCGGGACATGGCGCCGGCCAGCATGGGCTGCTGTTCCGCGAGCCGAGCGAACGCCCCGTGTTCCTGGTGGCCGATGCGGTCTGGTCGAGTCAGGCGATCCGCGATGGCGTACCGCCTCCGGGCTGGGTGACGGGTCTGCTGGGCGATACCGGCGAGTACCGGCGGACGCTGGCGCGCTTGCATGCCCTGAGTCTGGATGCGCCCGAGGTCAGGATCGTGCCATCGCATTGTGTCGAATGGCGACCAGATGTCTGAAGTGCTGATCCTGGGCGCGCGCGCGCCGGTGGCGTTGGAGTTGGCGCGCCGATTCCTGCGCGCAGGATGGGGTGTCCATGTCGCCGACAGCATTTCCTGCCGGGGCACGGCGTGGTCTTCGGCGGTCTCCACCGTCTCCACGGTGGCTTCGGCGCGGTTCGCACCGGAGGCTTTCGTTCGCGATATCGGCGCGATCGTGAACCGCCGGCGTATCGATCTGGTGCTGCCCACCTGCGAGGAAGTCTTTGCGTTGTCCCGCCATCGCAACATGTTGCCGGCGCAGGCGCGGGTGCTGGCCAACGATTTCGAACTGCTGTCCGCGCTGCACAGCAAATGGAAGTTCCTGGAACTGGCGCGGTCGGCCATGATGCGGGTGCCGGAAAGCGCGAGAGTCGGCACGATCGAGGAGGCGAGGGACTGGGCGGAAGGATGCCCGATCATCCTGAAGCCGGAGTATTCCCGCTTCGGCGTGCACCTGCGTCGCTATCCCGAGGGCATTCCGCGACACGCTGATGCTCTGGGAGGGCCGGGGGCCTGGATCGCGCAGCGCCTGCTGACCGGCGAGGAGGTTTGTTCTTACAGTGTTGCGAGCGAAGGACGGCTGCTGATGCATGCCGCCTATGTACCCAGATACCGCCTGCATGGCAGCTCCAGCTATTACTTCGATCCCTGCGCCTGTCCGGCGCTGGAGGACGCGGTGCGTCGACTGGTGAACGGATTGAAGTTCAGCGGGCAGATCTCCTTCGATTGGATCGTCGATGCCGATGGCATTCCACATGCCATCGAATGCAACCCGCGAACGACCAGCGGCGCGCATGTCTTCGGAACGGAAGAAGGGTTGGTGGCCGCGCTGTGCGGCGAACCGGCGACGGTCGCCGCGACGGAGCGCCATGCCCGGATGATCGCCCCGCTGATGCTGGTTTCCGGTTGGCGACAGGCGATGGGGCGACAAGGCATTGGCCAATGGAGCCAGGACTTCCGGCGTGCCACGGATATCCTGATGGAGCCGGGCGATCGCGCGCCATTGCTTGGCGGAATCATCGATCTGACCATGTTCGGGTGGATCGCCGCGCGTGAAGGCGTCGCTTTGCGCGAAGCCTCCACGCACGACCTGCAATGGGACGGGCCGCCGTGAACACGCCATCGACCGCAGCGTTGGAGGAATACGCGGACAAGGCTTCGACGCTGCTGCGGCAATTGCCGGACGGCGACGCGACGGTGTTTGCCGACAATCTGGCGGTAGCGATGACTTCGGTGGGGGAGGATATAGGCCGCTGGCCGGTCAGCGTGGTCGACGATGAAGACGCGCGCGACCTGGCCTGGGTGGTTTCGGCGCATACCGCCTATTGCCGCTATGCCAGCGAGGAAATGCGGCGCCATTTCCCGGGGTTGCCCGCGTTGGCCGCGGAACCGGCCATCCGTGCGGTCGGGGCCTGGTTGCGCCATGCGCGCATCGACCGTGCGGTGACATTGAACCAGTGGTTGCTGTCCACCAACCTGTATCCGCCCTTCGATGGAGCCATCCTGCGCCGGAACATCGACGAAGCGTTGCAGCGCTGGCCGGATCACGCGCTGTGGCTGCGTTCGTTGAATCCGAGCCACCATGCCTCATGGTTGCGGGCATTGCAGGAAGCCGGTTTTGTATTGCTGCCCAGCCGTCAGGTCTATTTGCTGGACGATCCGGATGCGGCGGCGCGACGGCATCGTGATCTGCACAACGATCTGCGCTTGCTGCGACCGGAGAGGATGCGACAGGCGGAGTTGGAGATGGTCGGGGACGATGCCTTCGACGAGGCGGGCTATGAAGCCGCTGCCGAGCTGTATTCGTGCCTGTATATAAG
Source organism: Lysobacteraceae bacterium (assembly GCA_031263725.1). Taxonomy (GTDB): domain Bacteria; phylum Pseudomonadota; class Gammaproteobacteria; order Xanthomonadales; family Xanthomonadaceae; genus JAITWM01. The sequence goes on from JAISFF010000065.1 coordinate 8,914, forward strand.
CAAGTATTCGGCATGCAACCCGCGCTACAGCGTCGCTTTCATGCGTGCCTGGCATCGGGCGGGGCTGCTGGTGCTGCGTGGATTCCGGGATATGGATGGGCAATGGCTGGGGGTGGGAGGCGCATTCAATCTGGGCGGGGTTTCGTCATCGCCCGTGGTCGGTTATGACACCTCGCAGCCGTTGAAGCGGGGACTGTATCGCCGCATCACGGCGGCCCTGCTCAGCCAGGCGCGGGAACGCGGGTTGCGGATCAACTTCAGTGGTGGCTCGGCGTATTTCAAGCGCCAGCGCGGCAGCCGCGCCGAAATCGAGTACAGCGCCGTCCATGTGCGTCACCTGCCCGCATTCAGGCAGCGCGGCGTGTCCTGGTTGGCCGGATTGTGCCAGCGACTGGCCGTGCCGCTGATGAGGCGTTGGGAACTGTAGCGGGAGGCCGGTCCAGCCAGACCGGCGATCGATGCATGTTCCCGGATCGGAATTGGGAGCCGGATGCGGAACCGGATCGCGGCACAAGCGATGGGCCATCGCGGGTGTGACATTTTGTCGCTTCCGGTGATGTCATGCGGATGCTGAAATTGCGATACCGCTGTCGAAGATACCGGTTTTGCGATTCGCGCAGGGAGTCGAAGAGCGGGTATTGCGCAAGATGCCACTGCTTCTTCTCAGTCTCGACGCGGTGCCTTTTGCGACGGCCCGTGGTTCCGGCTCCCTGCGCGCTTTTTCGGGTTCTTCTCCCAACGGAGGGGGGAAGAGGCGTGCGACCGAGCCAACAGGCTTGCTGTGCGCCAGGCAACAAATGGAGGCCAGTCGTGGCCGGGCAAGATGGTATGTCCCGGCTGGCGGGCCGCGAGGGGTGCCGTATCCGGAGGTGGCATCACGAGTTGCGCTGCAGTGGTGCCGGCGGGTGATCGAACTGGAACCAGAGCCGGATGCGCAACGGCACCGCATGGGCTGCGGGCAGGTAGTGGCCGCTCTTTACGACCGAACGATGCGGCGCATCCGCGACCTGCCGGTGTTCGGCAGACCCGGCGGATCTGCCCGTGCCGCATTTTCGTTCTGGCCCGCCGGGCCTGTGGTTCCCGGCTGGAGCGTCCGGAAGCCAACCAGTCGCTAAAGTACCGGCTAAAGCGCATCCCCATCGATCTCGCCCGTGCGGATGCGGATCGCGCGCTCCAGATCGTAGATGAATATCTTGCCGTCGCCGATCTTGTCGGTGCCGGCGGCGCGGATGATCGCATCCACGACCGCTTCGACCTGATCGGAAGTGACCGCCACCTCGATTTTGGCCTTCGGCAGGAAATCCACGACGTATTCGGCACCGCGATACAGCTCGGTATGGCCCTTCTGACGGCCGAAGCCCTTGACTTCGGTTACCGTGATGCCGGTGACGCCGCACTCGGCCAGGGCTTCGCGCACGTCGTCGAGTTTGAACGGCTTGATGATGGCAACGATCATCTTCATGCGAACTCCAGATCGGGATGTCTTGGACAAGCGCACAGGATAACCCGTCTTCAGGTTTTGCACTTGCTTGGCTTGGAGGGCTCCTGTTCAATGAGCACCGGTCCGGCCATCGGAGTATTCCGACGGCACCATGCGGTTCCGGCCGATGGCGTGGAATCGCGGATTGTCTCAATCTGAGTGCTCTGATGGAGAACACGAAATGATCGATCTGAACCATATCGACGACCTTGCACGCCGCCTGAGCGACCTCGTCCCCCCCGGCCTGCGCGAGTCGCGCGACGAATTGCGCAACACCTTCCGCAGCACCCTGCAGGCGGGCCTTGCCAAGCTGGACCTGGTCACCCGCGAGGAATTCGAGGTACAGCGCGCGGTGCTGCTGCGCACCAGGGAAAAGCTGGAAAGCCTCGAACGCCTTGTCGAGAGCCTGGAAAGCCGGCTACGCGAGCGCGGACCGGGTTCCGACAGCGCCTCCTGCTGAGGTTTCCTCCATGAGTCTGGCGCTGGTGCATAGCCGCGCCCGCGCCGGGGTGTCCGCGCCTCCGGTTTCCGTGGAAGTGCATCTCTCCGGCGGTCTGCCCGCGACTCATATCGTTGGCTTGCCGGAGGCGGCGGTACGCGAGTCGCGCGATCGGGTGCGCGCGGCGATCCTTTGTGCGAGGTTCGAATACCCGGCGCGGCGCATCACGATCAACCTGGCTCCGGCCGACCTGCCCAAGGACGGCGGACGCTTCGACCTGCCGATCGCGCTGGGCATACTCGCCGCCAGCGGCCAGATCGACGCCTCTCTGTTGGTAGGGCATGAGTTCCTGGGCGAGCTGGGTCTCGCCGGCGAGTTGCGACAGGTCGATGGCGTTTTGCCGGCGGTGCTGGCCGTCGCGGGAACGGGGCGGCGGTTGGTGGTTCCGGCCGGTAATGGCGCGGAGGCGGCATTGGCCAGTGCCGCACAGACGGTGACAGCCGGCACGTTGCTGGATGTCTGCGCGGGTCTGGCGGGTACGCAGCCTCTGTCGCCTGCCCAGGCGCCGCCGATGCGGACCACTCCCGCGCCGGACATGGCCGATGTGCGTGGGCAAGCCCTTGCCCGGCGCGTACTCGAAATAGCTGCCGCAGGCGGGCATCACCTGCTGATGGCGGGGCCGCCAGGCAGCGGCAAGACATTGCTGGCGTCGCGCCTGCCGGGATTGCTGCCGCTGGCCAGCGAAGCGGAAGCGCTGGAAACCGCGGCGATCGCATCGGTCAGCGGCCAGGGCCTGAATCCCGCGCAATGGCGGCAGCGACCTTATCGTGCGCCTCATCATACCGCCAGCGCAGTGGCGCTGGTGGGCGGAGGCTCGCAACCGCGTCCCGGCGAAATATCGCTGGCGCACAACGGCGTGCTGTTTCTGGACGAATTGCCCGAGTGGAGCCGGCACGCTTTGGAGGTACTGCGTGAGCCGCTGGAATCCGGTGTGGTGACCATATCCAGGGCCGGATGCAGTGCCGAGTTTCCCGCCAGATTCCAGTTGATTGCGGCGATGAATCCGTGTCCTTGCGGATGGGCGGGTGATCCCGATGGACGCTGCCGTTGCCAGCAGGACAGCATTCGCCGGTACCGGGCGCGGATTTCGGGTCCGCTGATGGACCGGATCGATCTGCATATCGATGTGCCACGGGTCCACGCGCGGGATCTGCGCATGGATGCTCCGGCCGGAGAGAGCAGTCATGCGATTCGCGGCCGGGTCGAACAGGCGCGGGATCGACAGCACATGCGCGCGGGCAAGCCGAATGCGCAATTGAATCAGGCCGAGACGCAGCGGGATTGCCGATTGCAGTCTGCTGACCAGGATCTGCTCGAACAGGCAATCGAACGCCTGCGATTATCGGCGCGTTCGATGCAGCGGGTCTTGCGGGTCGCACGCACGATCGCGGATCTGGCCGGAGATGCCGACATCCAGATTCCGCACTTGACCGAAGCGTTGAGCTACCGCCGCTTCGATCGCGATTCGGCCGCGGAGAATGCCGCTCCGTTCCAGGGATATGGGTGATCGCTTTGCGGCGGTCCGGTGCGGGGTAATCGGCGTCTGTATTCGATATGGCTGTGGCCGGTATCGGCAGTGACCGGCCGAGCAATCGTTTCGATGCCGTTGCACTGACCCTATGTGCATCTGCCCGCAGCGATCAGGCGTATCGCGCATCGCCGCCTGCTGGAAGCGTTCACTCCCGGCGGCTGGCTAATATTCGAAGCGTTTCATCCGCGCCAGCTTGGCTACGACAGCGGCGGCCCAGGGGATGTCGGCATGCTCTATAGCCGGAGATATTGCGCGAGGATTTCCGGGGACTGGACGAAGGCGAGAGGCGCCAGGGCGTCGGTTATGCGCCCCTTATCTGGCACGCGCATCGCGAACGCGGCCCGGAACCGGCCAGGCTTGATGGGCGCACTGTGCTGGCATTCCGATTCCTGGCCGGGTGCCGATCAGAGATTCCTGCGCGGCGGCAGCAGGATATTGCCGAACAGCATGCCCGCGACGATGGCCACCAGCACGTTGGCAACGGCGATCATGGCGCTTTGTCCGACCACCGCGTCCTGTTGCTGGACCATGGTCAACAGACCGCGCAGGCTGGCGCTTCCCGGCACCAGCATGATCGTGCCCGGCAGGCGGACGATGGCGCCGGGGCGCTGCACCCAGCGGCCGAAGGCGTTGCCGGCCGCGGTCAACGTCAGCGCGGACAGGAAGATGCTGACCGGACTGCCCCAACTGGCGCCCGCATAACGCGCGATCAGATAGCCGAGGATCGCCGCTGCGATCACCCAGGGATAGTCGCGGCGACTGGCCTTGAACGACACCGTGAAGGCGAACGATGCCACCAGCAACCAGACCCATTCCATCCAGACATACGGCATCCGGTCGGCGCGGACCTGCGGCTCCATGCCGAGCATGTGCATCACGGTGACGGCCGCGATCGCGCCGACGGCCAGCTTCACCACCGTGGTCAATGCGCCGGCCAGGCGTGCGGTGCCCGAGACCCAGTGCTGGCTGCTCAGTTCGTTGATGGCGTTGGTCAGCGCCAGGCCGGGCAGCAGGATCACCAACGCCGCAATGATGACGGTGTTGAGATTGAGCGGGGCGATTGCGTAGGCGACGATGCCGACGACCGCACCCGCGAGCAATCCCGAGAGCGCTTCGCCGCTGTCTTTCAGGACAGGGTGCTGCTGGACGCATTGATCCAGCAATCCGATCAGCAGCCCGGTGATGGCGGCGACGGCGATATCCAGCCACGGCAGCAGCCAAAGGCCGGCCAGGCCAGCGGCGGCCAGCCCGAACGAAAGCACCTGCATGATCCGCGCGCGCCGCGTGGGTTCCTGGTCCAGCGCACGCAATGCCGCATGTCCCTGCGCGATGCTCATGCGTCCGCTGGTCACCGCATCGGCCACGCTGTCGGCAACGCTCAGCTTGTGCAGATCGTTCTCGCCCGGCGCCAACCGCACCACCCGCGTCGTGTCGGAACTGCCGAGCGGTTTGCTCGGGTCGTTGAAGCTCAGGATCAACCCGGTCGGACTGGACCAAGGCTCGCAGTCCAGCTTGAGCTGGGCCGAAAGTCCCCGCACTGCCGCTTCCAGACGCTGCGCCGTGGTTCCATAGCTGTGCAGCCGGGCCGCTATCTCCACCACAAAGGCGATGCGCTGGGCATAGTTGGCTTCGATCTGGATGAGCATGGAAAAGAAAATCGCAAAAGTCCTGTCTAGTATCGCTTGAATCGCGCCGGCTTGAACCGTATTCGAGAGGACGCGCTCTGGCGTGAACGATCGGTGTTCATGAGCGACATCGCCTTTCCCCTGTATGCTCTAGCGCCATAACGCCATGACCCAGAAAACATCGCCCCCCAGCCATTCACAGGAGCAGTCGGATCCGTCGCGGGTTCGTCTTGCCGGTGATTGGATACTGGACAACGCATCGCAGATCGAAGCGCAACTGGGCGCTCTCCCTAAGCAGGCAAAGACACTGGATGCGACCGGCATCGGCAGGCTGGATTCGGCGGGCGTGCTGTACCTGATCCGTTATGCGGACGTTCACGCGCTGGGCCACGATGCATTGAGCTTCCGCAGCGGGCATCAGGCGCTGGTGCACATCATCGACGATGTCGGCGACGACCAGCCCATCGCGAAAAAGGATTTCGGATTCGTGGCCGCGCTGGCGCGGCTGGGCGAAGCGGTCTGCGGCGGCGCACGGTCGATCATGATGCTGATCGGCTTTCTCGGCGAGAACCTGGCCAAGCTGATGCGCACGCTGCGGCAGCCGCGCCGGTTCCGTCCGACGGCGGTGGTCGCGCAGATGGAGGAGGTCGGCCTGAACGCGGTGCCGCTGGTGGCCCTGCTTTCGTTCCTGGTCGGCGCGGTCATCGCGTTCCTCGGTGCGACGGTGCTGCGCGATTTCGGCGCCGAAATCTACGTGGTGGATCTGGTCAACATCGCATTCCTGCGCGAACTTGCACCGCTGGTGACCGCGATCGTTCTCGCCGGACGTACCGCCAGCGCTTTCACCGCGCAGATCGGCGCGATGAAAAGCCGCGAGGAAATCGACGCGATCCTGACCCTGGGCATGGACCCGATCGATCTTCTGGTGATTCCGCGCCTGCTCGCATTGCTGATCATGCTGCCGTTGCTGACCTTCATTTCCGATCTGGCCGGTCTGGCCGGCGGCGCCATGGTGGGCACGCTGGATCTGGACGTGCCCTGGCCGATGTATCTGACGCGGATGCACGACTCGATGGAGCTGCGACATCTGCTGGTGGGGTTGTCGAAGGCGCCGGTTTTCGCCATGGTGATCGGGTTGATCGGCTGCCTCGAAGGCTTGCAGGTGGCCGGTACCGCGCAGTCGGTCGGCGAGCGCACCACTTCCAGCGTGGTCCAGTCCATTTCGCTGGTCATCGTGATCGATGCGTTCGCGGCGATCTGGTTCATGCACATGGGCTGGTGAGGATGGGCATGACGGCCGCCACTGCCATGATGAAACCATCGGATACGCAGGCCGCGGGTCCGCGCCTGGCCATCGAGGTGCGCGGCCTGCGCAACCAGTTCGGTGAACAGGTCGTGCACGACAACCTCGACCTGGATGTCCGCGTGGGCGAGATTCTCGGGGTGGTCGGCGGATCGGGCACGGGCAAGTCGGTACTGATGCGATCGATCCTGGGACTGCGGCGCCCCGACGCCGGCGAGATCACGGTGATGGGCATCAATGCGCTTTCCGGGCGGGCCGGGGATCGACTGCGCATCGAACGCAATACCGGCGTGCTGTTCCAGGATGGCGCGCTGTTCTCTTCGTTGACCGTGGGCGAGAACGTGGAAGTGCCATTGAAGGAGCACAACCCGGAGCTTTCCGACAAATGGCGCCGCGAACTCGCGCTGTTGAAAGTCAAGCTGGCGGGCCTGCCGGTCGATGCGACCGGCAAGCTTCCGGCCGAACTGTCCGGTGGCATGCGCAAGCGCGCAGGGCTGGCGCGGGCGCTGGCGCTGGATCCGCCGCTGCTGTTCCTGGACGAACCCACCGCGGGACTGGACCCGATCGGCGCGGCCGCGTTCGATCACCTGATCAAGACGCTGCAGAAGGCATTGGGCCTGACGGTATTCCTGATCACGCACGACCTGGACACGCTGTACTCGATCTGCGACCGGGTCGCCGTGCTGGCCGACCGCGGAGTGATCGTCAATGCGCCTCTTCCCGAGGTCGAGCGTTTCGATCATCCCTGGGTACAGGAATATTTTCATGGGCCGCGCGCGCGCGCCGCGCAGAAAGCCCAAACCGCTTTGCGAGAGGAAGCCTGACCGTGGAAACCAAGGCTAATTACGTTCTTATCGGTGCCTTCACCCTGATCGTGTCATTGGGGCTGCTGGCGTTCGGGCTGTGGGCGGCGAAATATTCGTCCGATCGCAGCTGGCAGCAGTACCAGGTCATCTTCACCGAGGCGGTGACCGGGCTGTCCACGGGCAGCCCGGTCCAGTACAACGGCATCTCCGTGGGGTCGGTGGCCAGGCTGACGCTGGCGCCGGACGATCCGCGCAAAGTGATCGCCACGATCCAGGTCGGTTCGACGACACCGGTCAAGGTCGATACCAGCGCCAGGCTGGCGATCACCAGCGTGACCGGTCCAACCATCATCCAATTGTCCGGCGGCAGCCCCGATGCACCAGCGCTGACCAGCGTGGACGAACGCGAGATCCCGGTGATCCAGACCGCGCCTTCGGCCTTGCAAAGCATTTCCGATACCGCGGGCCGGCTGGTGGAGCGCCTGGATACGTTGCTCAGCGAGGAAAACGTCGCCCGGATTTCGGCGGCGCTGAACAACGTCTCGGATGTCAGCGATGCGCTGGCCAACGACAACGAAGGCGTGAAGGCGGTGCTGATCGGCGTCCGCGACGCGGCCCGGCAAATGGATCAGACGCTGGCGACCACCAACGGCACGTTGCAGCGGCTGGATCGGAACGTGGTGCGCGAGCTGCCGAGCGTGATGGCGCGACTGGAGTCGACGATGACCCGGATCGACTCCGCCGCAGGCAATGCCGACGCGCTGCTGGGTGAGAACCGTGCCGCGATCAACAGCTTCGCCAACGATGGCTTGGCCCAACTGGGCCCGACGCTGACCGAACTGCGTGGACTGATTCGCGATATGCGGCAGATCAGCGATCGCCTGGAAGCCAATCCCAAGCGTTATCTGTTGGGCCGCGATGTGCCCAAAGAGTTCGAACCGGAGTGAACCGCATGCGTATTTCCCTTTCCCCGCTGCGCGGCCTCTTGCTTGCCGCCCTGGCATTGGCCGTTTCCGGTTGCGCTCTGCTTGGCGGCGGCGGCGGTGCCAAGCCGTTCACGATCTACTCGCCGGATGTCCGCGTACAGTCCGATCCCGGTTGGCCACAAGTGCACTGGCAACTGGGCCTGGCCAAGCCGACCGCGGCGCGGATGGTGGACAGCGCGCGCATCCTGGTCCGGCCGCAACCGGAGGAATTGCAGATCTACAAGGGGGCGAGCTGGGCGCAGCCCGCGACCGATCTGGTGGAGAGCGTGGTGTTGCGCGCATTCGAGGATTCCGGACGGATCGATGCAGTGGGTCGCATGAACAGTGGCCTGCGTGCCGACTACAAGCTGGTGATGGAGCTGCGCCGGTTCGAGTCCGACTATGCTGGCCAGGCCACGCCGACGGTGGTGGTCGAGGTCAACGCCAAGTTGATGGACAATCTCAATCAGCGCGTGGTGGCATCGCGGACTTTCCTCAACCGGCAACCCACCGGCAATGCCGACATCGGTCCGGTGGTCGATGCGTTTCAGCAGGCGCTGCATGCGATGGCCAGGGACATCGTGGGTTGGACCCTTTCGGCCGGACAGGCCGACGCGCAATCGAACAGCAGGTGAAGCGCGCGGGAATCGTCCGAAGCGCGGTGCGGGAGCGCGGCGTTTGCCGCCGGAAGACCTGCAAGTGCGTGGCGAAGCTCCGGCCGATCAGCGCAGGATCCGCCGGAAAGTCAGATTGATTCTTTCGCCGACCGGCCTGGCGGTTTTCGGCACCGCGTGGCGGTAGTGTTTCTGGACACCTTTGCCCATCAGCAACAGGCTGCCGTGTGGCAGCGTCGCGGCGAGTCTGGCTGTCGGGTCATTTCGATGTTTCAGCGAGAAACGCCGCGCCGCGCCCAGGCTGAGCGAGGCGATGACCGGATCGGGCCCCAGCTCCGGCTCGTCATCGGCATGCCAGCCCATGCTGTCGGCGCCGTCGCGATACAGATTGGCCAGCACGCTGTTGAAAGGCACGCGAATTTCCTCCCGCAATCGGGCCCGTAGCGACTGCAGGGCCGGGAACCAGGGATGCGGCTCGAAACGGGTACCGGAATACCGATAGGCAAGACCTGAATCTCCGATCCAGCAACTGAGGCGGGGCGAATCGACTTCGCGGCCGTATATGCGAATGCGGTGACGCTCCCAAGGCACTTCCAGGCGCAGAAGATCCAGCAACCGATCGGCCTCGGCGGGTATCAGCCACTGCGGAGCCAGACGCAATCCGGCATCGGGAAGATCGAGTTCAACCCAGTCGGTCACTGGTCGCGCCTATGCAGGGATATGGTCATATCTGGGATAGCGGCAGTTGCGAAAAGGCGCCCTGTATCAGGATACTATGGCACCATACGGGGGCGGACGGTGCCATGATCCGTCCCGCGCTGTCTTGGCGTGATGAGGATTCGCCCCGCCGGAATTCTTCCGGAAATCGCCTAACGGTCAATTGCTCCATCTTCCGCAACCCCTGAAAATGGGGGCAGCCAATCAACGAGCCAATGGGAGACACCAGTTATGTCGGATACGGGAAACAACGCAACCGCCGATACCATTGAGCGAGACGTAATGGAGTACGACGTCGTCGCGGTCGGCGCGGGTCCGTCGGGCCTGGCGTTCGCGATCCGACTGAAACAGTTGAACCCGGAGCTTTCGGTCTGCGTGATCGAAAAGGCCAGCACCATCGGTGCGCAGATCCTGTCCGGCGCGGTCATCGAGCCGGAACCCTGGGACAGGCTGCTGCCGAACTGGCGCGACCATCCGCCGCCGATCTGCATCCCGGTGGAAGAGGACGAACTCTGGTATCTGACCAAAACCGGGGGACACAAATTTCCGGTCATGCCGCCGGGCATGCACAATCGTGGCAACTACATCGTCAGCCTCGGCGCGATGTGCGCCTGGCTGGCACCGCAGGCCGAAGCGCTGGGCGTGGAGATCTATCCGGGCTTCGCCGCCGCCGAGACCCTGCACGACGACACCGGCAAGGTGATCGGCGTGCGCATCGGCGACATGGGCGTGGCCAAGGATGGTTCGCACAAACCCGGCTTCACGCCGGGTATCGACATCCGCGCCAGGATCACCGTGCTGGCCGAAGGTGCCCGCGGCCACCTGACCAAGCGGCTGATCAAGCGTTTCGAGCTGGACAAGGATTGCGATCCACAGGCCTATTCGATCGGCATCAAGGAACTGTGGCAGGTGCCGGAAGGCCGCGTCAGGCCGGGCAAGGTAGTGCATTCGCTGGGCTGGCCGGCCGACAGCCGCACCTATGGCGGCTCTTTCCTGTACCACCTGGACGATAACCGCATCGCGCTGGGATACGTCAGTGGTCTGGATTACAGCGACCCGGAATACAAACCCTGGGAAGCGTTCCAGCAATGGAAGAACCATCCCTTGGTCGTACCGCTGCTCGAGGGCGGCAATATCCTGTCCACCGGCGCGCGCGCCATCGTCACCGGCGGCTGGCAGTCGCTGCCGAAGCTGGAAATGCCGGGCGCCTTGCTGATCGGCGATACCGCTGGCCTGCTGAACGTGCCGAAGATCAAGGGCACCCACCAAGCTGTCCGCAGCGGCATGCTGGCAGCCGAGCACCTGGCCGGCAACAGCCTGGATCCGGCCGGCTTCGACGCGAAGCTGCGCGCATCCGAGGTCATGGCCGAGTTGCGGAAAGTCCGCAACGTCAAACCCGGTTTCAAGCGCGGCCTGTGGTTCGGACTCTGCAATGCCGGTCTGGAAACCGTGCTGGGCGGGCATACGCCGTGGACAATGAAGGTCACGCCGGACTGGTCCTCGCTGGACAAGGTCGGCGGGCACGAGCAGCCCAGACGCGATTATGTCGAACGCACGCTGCCGCCGCGCGACCGGCTGCAGGCGGTCTACTTCGCCGCGACCGAACACGACGAGGACCAGCCCGTGCATCTGCACGTGGCCGACACGTCCATCTGTGCAACCCGGTGCGCCGCCGAGTACGACAATCCCTGCACGCGTTTCTGCCCGGCCGGAGTCTACGAGATGGTCGCCGACGGATCGGGCGGCAAGCGGCTGCAGATCAACGCCGCCAACTGCGTGCACTGCAAGACCTGCGACATCAAGGATCCGTACCGGATCATCGACTGGGTGACGCCCGAGGGCGGCTCCGGACCGAACTACCAGAACATGTAAACAGGGTCGCCGTTCCTGCAGGCTGATTGGGCTGCAGGAACGGAAGCAGGCTGCCATGCGCGTCGTGGCGGCCTCGATTTTTTGTGGAATTAAAAATTTATTGATTCGGCACTAACAAGCGCCATGGTGTCGGTCATCTCCACCGTGACCAACAAGGGCCAGATGCGCTGGCGCATCTTCGACGGCGCATTGAACACGAGCATCCTGATCGACTTCCTGCATCGTCTGATCAAGGGGGCGAGCAAAAAACTGCCTGATCCTGGATAACCTGCGGATGCATCATGCCAAGCCGGTCAAGGCGTGGCTGTGCCTTCGGATTCAAGACTTACCGCTGCGGAATGCACAACAAGTTTTCCAGCAGGAGAGAACTGTAGCTCCACGACTTGCAGGTTTCCTTCCACATTAAATGCAACTTCATAAATCCGAAGATTGTCATTCAACGGAACAACATCAGCTTGAACTAGAACCTATCTCAAAATTGCCTGAGCAGTAGAAGTACCGCAGAAACCTGCACAAACCCGAGGAAATTTTCCGGATGGAACTCCCAGCGATTCAATAACCGACGCTTGTGCTTGATC
>JAISFF010000060.1 GCA_031263725.1 Lysobacteraceae bacterium
TCCAGCTCAGGCGGCCAGGCAACTGAAGATGTCGGTCAAGACAGTGAGCCATTGGCTGGCCGCCACACGTGCGGGCCGCCCGCTCTGTTCACCTCAGCGCAAGCCGGTCAGCGAGCTGGAAAGCGACCCGGTTCAAGTTCGCGACCGGATCATCGCGGCAAGATGGGATTGCCGTGATGCAAAGACCGGAGCATGTCGGCGGCCGTGGCGTGGCCGGGATGTCACTGCTTCATTGCCGCGGCTATTCGCCGGCCGTCTCTTCCTGGGCAGGTGGTCTGGTTGCGTCCGGCATCGGCGGGCGTTGCGACATTTTCAGCGATAGCGCGGCCTTGGCCATGAGGTGCGCGCTGATCGGCGCGGTGATGAAAAGGAACGCGGTGATCAGCAGTTCGCGCGGTTGCGGATCCTGTCCCAGGAAGGCGTGGTAGCCGACCGAGGCCAGCAGGATGCAGCCGACGCCCAGCGTGGTGGCCTTGGTTGGCGGATGCAGGCGGTTGAAAAAGTCGGTCAGCTTGGCGAGTCCGTAGGAGCCGATCAGGACGAAGGCGCTGCCGGTCAGCACCAGGCAGGCGATCACGATGGCGAAAAACAGGGTCATTCGACGATGTCCCGGCGGATGACGTACTTGCTCAATACCACGGTGCCGACGAATCCGAGCATGGCGATGATCAGCGCCGCTTCGAAATAGACCGGCGTATCCATGAACATGCCGAACAGCATCAGTTCGGCGATGGCGCAGATGAACATCGCGTCCAGCGCCAGGATCCGGTCGGGAACCGTCGGCCCGCGCAGCAGGCGCCACAGTCCCAGCAGCATGGCCAGGCCGACGATATGCATGGCCGCCAATGTGGCGGCACTGATGATGGTGGCGGCATTCACGGGAATATCTCCATCAGGGGAACCTCGTAATGGCGCTTGATGTGCTCGATCACCGCGCCGGCATCCTTGAGGTTGAAAACGTGGATCAGCAGATAGCGGCGGTCGTCGGAAATCGTCGCGGTCACGGTTCCCGGCGTCATCGTGATGATGCTGGCCAGGGTGGCGATTCCGTGGATGTTGCCGATGCTCAGCGGATACCAGATGAAACCGGGCGTGAGCCTGCTTTCCCTGCCGAGCACCTGGCGCGCCACGGTGATGTTGGACAGGATGATGTCCCAGGCCAGCGCGCACAGCATCCTCGGCAACTGCCGCAGGCTGCCGACACGGGCGAACTCGGTGTCCAGGCGCGCGGCGAAGAGCGGAATGATCGCGCCCAGGATCAATCCCATGATGACCACGTCGAGACTGGATTCCGAATTCATCAGCACCCAGAAACAGAAGATGGTCAGGCTCAACGGCCAGGACGGAATCCAGCGTCCGATCATGGCATCCTCCGTTGCGACTGGACGGCGCGGATCTGGTCCACGTAGGTGTCCTGCGATTGCAACTGGATCGCCGTCGCGGTGGCGTAGCGCTGGACTGGCGCGGCGGCGACCGTCAGGGCGACACAGTAGACAAGCAGCAGCAGTGTCGCCGCGGTCTCGACCGGGCGCATCGGCACCGGTTCCGTCACGGGCGGGTCCGGATCGGGGCGATCGCGCCAGAACAGGCGCACGCCGGCGCGCATCAGCCCGAGCAGGGTCAGGAATCCGCTGCCGAGGATCACCAGCCACAGCCACAGCGAGCCGACCGGGATCGCCTTCAGCAGCAGCAGCTTGCCGATGAAACCGGGCAGCGGCGGCAGTCCGGCGAGGTTGATCGCAACGATCAGGAACAGGATTCCGGGTACGGTTCTTCCGGTCGGCGCGGTCGGGACGGAAGCGAACTCCTCGTTCCAGGCACGCCGCCGCACCATGTCGGCGATCATGAACAGCGCCGCGCCGGCGAAGGCGCTTTGCGCCAGGTAATACAGGCCGGCGCTGACGGTGCCGACGCGGGCCATGCCGAAGGCGATGAACAGCGTGCCCGCCGAGGCCAGGATCAGATAGGCCGCCAGGACGCGCAGCCTGACCGCCTCCATGGCGCCGAGCGAGGCCAGGATCAGGGTGATCGTGCCGGCCGCCAGCAGCCAGGGCCAGGCGAATCCGGCGAGGTCCCCGGCGTGCGCGCCGAACAGCAGCATCAGTACGCGCAGGGTTGCGTACAGGCCGACCTTGGTCATGATCGCGAACAGCGCCGCCACGGTGGCCGGCGCATTGGGATAGGTTTCCGGCAGCCAGAAATACATCGGCAGCAATGCGGCCTTGGCGCAGAACGCCACCAGCAGCAGGCCGGTGGCGGACTGGATCATGGCCAGCTTTCCCGGTGGCGCCTGCGCGATGCGGACCGCTATCTCGGCCATGTTCAACGAACCCAGCAGCGGGTACAGCAGCCCCAGCGCGATCAGGAACAGGCTGGAAGCGGCGACGTTGAAGACGACATAGTGGAAGCCGGCGCGGATGCGCTCGCCGCGCCCGCCGCTGAGCATCAGGCCGTAGGAGGCGGCCAGCAGGATCTCGAAGAACACGAACAGGTTGAACAGGTCGCCGGTCAGGAAAGCGCCGTTGAGTCCCATCAGCTGGAACTGGAAAAACGCATGGAAATGCGGCGCGCGCCGGTCCCAGCCGGCGCTGGCGTGCAACAGGCAGGCGATGGCCAGCAGCGATGTGGTCAGCAGCATCCAGGCCGACAGCCGGTCGACCATCAGTACAATGCCGAGCCGCGAAGGCCAGTCACCCAGCAGATAGCCGAGAATGCGCCCGTCGGCGGCTTGCGCGATCAGCAGCCCGGCCACGGCGAGCTGGGCCGCCAGCGAAGTCCAGGCGACCAGCCGCTGTGGCGCGATGCCGTAGCGGCGGTGCTCGAAGAACACCGTCACGCCGCCAGCCGCCAGCGGGACCAGGATCGCCAGGATCGGCAACTGGTTCACGCCTCGTCCTCTGGCTTGCTGGCGGCTTGCTGGCGTCGCGCATCTTCGTGGCGACGGTATTCGTACTCGTGATGACGCTGTTCGCCGTGCGCGCCGTCGACATGGTCGCTGCCGTTGTCGCCACGGCTGCGCATCGCCAGCACGATGCTGACGGCGGTCATGGCGAAGGCGATCACGATCGCGGTCAGCACCAGGGCCTGCGGCACCGGATCGGTATGGTTGATCAGGGTGGGTTCGGCGCCGTCGCGGATCACCGGCGGCATGCCGTTGACCAGATGGCCGCCGGCGAAGATCAGCAGGTTGGTGGCATACGACAGCAGGGTCAGCCCCAGGATCACATCGAAGGTGCGCGCGCGCAGCAGCAGGTAGACCCCGGAAAAGGTCAGCAATCCGATCGCGCTGGCGACGGCGAATTCCATCAGCGTTTCACCTCCGCGGTGCGCGTCGAGCGCTGATGCGGGTCGATGACTCCGTAATGGGCGATCAGGGTGCGCGAAGGTTTGATCGTGCCCATCATCGACAGGATCAGCATCGCGCCGCCGAACACCACCAGGTACACGCCGGTATCCAGGCCCATGGCGCTGGTCAACGAGATCTTGCCGACCAGGGGCAGCTCCAGGTCGGCGTAGCCGCTGCTGAGGAAGGGCAGACCGAACAGCATCGGCATCAGGCCGGTCAGCGATGCGATCAGCAGGCCCAGGCCGATGCAGCGGACATAATCGAAACCGAAGCGCGCCTCGACCGAGGCGGCGCCCTGGATCACGTACTGCACCAGCAGCGGCATCGCCAGCACCAGACCGGCGATGAAGCCGCCGCCCGGCGCGTTGTGCCCGCGCAGGAACAGGAAGACCGAGACCGTCACCGTCAACGGAAACATGATCTGCGCCAGATCGGCCGGCACCGGCAACTGGATCGGCGGACCCGACATCGCCTTTTCCGGCGCCATGCGCGCGCGCCGCAGCAGCGCGTGCACGATCAGCGCAGCGATGCCGAACACCGTGATCTCGCCCATGGTATCGAAGCCACGGAAATCGACCAGGATCACGTTGACCACATTGCGGCCGTGTCCTTCGGGCAGCGCACGCGCCAGCAGTTCGCCGGCGAAGGTATCGGTCTGGCCGGTCATCGCCACATAGGCCAGCAGGGCGATGCCGAGACCGGCGACGCCGGCGATGGCGACATCGCGCCAGCGCCGCGACGGCGAACGTTCGGGCGGCGAACGCTGCGGCAGGTAATTCAGGCCCAGCAGCAGCAACGGCAGGCTGACCATTTCCACCAGCAACTGCGTCAATGCCAGATCGGGCGCCGACAGATAGACGAAGGTCAGGCTGACCATCAGGCCGGCGCCACTCATCACGATCAGGGCCAGCAGACGTTGCCGGTAGAGTTTCAGCGTCATCAGCGTACTGGCGATCATGACCAGCCAGATCGTCCAGCCGACCAACGGCATCGGTTGTGGCCGATGCAGTTCGTGCCAGGGGAAGCCCTTGCCGATGAACGGCGCGGCCGTGGCCGCGATGGCGGTCAGGACCAGCCACAGCAGCGTCCGGCGCAGGCTGCCGGTGGCCAGCAGGCGGGTGAGTTTCCAGGCCAGCGAGAACAGCGAGTCCATGTTGAAGCGGTATATGCGCCGTCCCAGCGAATTGCGCGCGATCGCATGCAGATCGATCAGTTTCCGCAGGCCGGAATACAGCGCCACGCCGCCGGCCAGGCTGGCCATGCTCATCGCCAGCGGCCAGTTGAAACCGTGCCAGATCGACAGGCTGTACTGCGGCGCCGCGGCGCCCAGCGTGCCGTTGACGACGGCCGCCAGCACCGGCGCGATGGTCCAGGCCGGCGCGATGCCCACGATCAGGCAGGTGATGACCAGGATCTCGACCGGGATTTTCATCCAGCGCGGCGGCTCGTGCGGCACTTCATCCAGCGCGCGCGGTCCCTTGCCGAAGAAGGTGTCGTGGACGAAGCGCAGGCTGTAGGACACCGCGAAGACGCCGGCCGCCGCCGCTGCCGCCGTCATCGCCGCGCGCATGGCTTCGTGTCCGGCGATGTCCAGCGTCTGCGAGAAGAACATTTCCTTGGAGAGGAAACCGTTGAGCAGTGGCACGCCGGCCATGGCCAGGCTGGCGATGATCGCCAGCGTGCTGGTCATCGGCAGGTAGTGGCGCAGTCCGCCCAGGCGGCGCATGTCGCGGGTACCGGTTTCGTGTTCGATGATGCCGGCGGCCATGAACAGCGATGCCTTGAACAGCGCATGGTTGAGGATATGGAACAGTCCGGCCACCGTCGCCATCGGCGTCGACAGACCGAACAGCAGCGTGATCAGGCCCAGGTGCGAGATGGTCGAGTAGGCCAGCAGTCCCTTGATGTCGTGCTGGAAGATCGCCGACCAGGCACCGAGTAGCAGCGTGATCGCGCCGATGCCGCTGACCAGGAAGAAGAACAGGTCGGTGCCTGCCAGCGCCGGATGCAGTCTGGCCAGCAGGAACACGCCCGCCTTGACCATCGTCGCCGAGTGCAGATACGCCGATACCGGCGTGGGCGCCGCCATCGCATGCGGCAGCCAGAACTGGAACGGGAACTGCGCGCTCTTGGTGAAGACGCCGAGCAGGACCAGGATCAGCATCAACGGATACAGGGAGTGCTGGCGGATCTGCGGGCCGGCGGCGAGCACATCGTCGAGCTGGAAGCTGCCGGCGATATGCCCCAGCAGCAGGATGCCGGCCATCAGCGCCAGTCCGCCCAGGCCGGTGACCGCCAGCGCCATCATCGCGCCTTCGCGTGCGTCCTTGCGCCAGAACCAGAATCCGATCAGCAGGAAGGAACTGATGCTGGTCAGTTCCCAGAACAGCAGCAGCAGGATCAGGTTGCCGGCGATGACCACGCCCAGCATTGATCCCATGAACAGCAGCAGATAGCCGAAGAAGCGCTGCGCGTTGTCGCTACGGTCCAGGTAGTAATGCGCATACAGGATGACCAGCGCGCCGATTCCCAGCACCAGCCCGGCGAAGGTCCAGGCCAGTCCGTCCAGCCGCAGCGAAAAGCTGAGACCGAGCTGCGGCAGCCAGGCGTGATCGGCGCGTACCACCCAGCCTCCCAGCACCGAAGGCGCCAGCCATGCCAGGATCAGCAGGCCGAGCAAGGGCGCGGCAGCGGCACGCCAGGCGGCGGCCCGACGCGACAGGCCCCGCGCCGGCAGCAAGACTGAAGCGATCAGGAAAGGCAGAACCAGCAGGATTTCTAGAAACGGAATCACGCCGAACAAGTGCAGGGGATCGCAGGCATCGCATGGAGTGTAACAGGCCGGCTGTAGCGCACAGCCGGTAGTGTCCCAGTTCGAAATTTAGGCCGCCACAGGCTGCCGTTTCTTGTACGGACCGCGTGGTTTGGCTACCGGCTAGAGGACCAGCGCGGCGATTCCTTCCAACGACCAGACACGATCGGCGAGGGGGCCGTTGTTGGTCCTGACGCTGTTGGCAACCGTGTTCATCGTGCCGCAGAACCTGCTGGGTGTGACGATGGCGGGCTGGTCCGGCATGGACCCCAAGGCCGGGCGGATGACAGGATCGGTTTCTTCATCGATCTGGGCAACGCGCCGATCATCAATCGGATGATCGGCGCGGGCACTGTTTTTTCGCCGAAGCCGCTACTCGAACGGCATGCGCCAGTGATGGCGCGCGGCGGCGCGGCGATTTCCGGTATGCCTCGTGTGCGGTGATGAGGCCGGTGTCCGAAAGCAAGCGCGCCGGCTCACATTCGTGGACCGGCGCGTCGGCATCGCTGCCGCGAAGAATCCGTTCTTACAAGTGGTTCAGATTGTCGTGGATGGTGTTCTGGTTTTCCGGTGGCGGCGTATTGGCCGGAGTGGCCTGGTAGAGATCATCCAGGTTTTCCGCGCGATCGCCGATGCGATAGCTGACATAGGCTTCGCTGCGCAGTTCCTGGATGTAGCGGCCGTATTCCTCTTCCAGCTTGCGGCGGCCGATGGTCTCGCGGATTTCCGCGCGGCGGGCTTCATTGGAGACATCGCTCTGTCGCGAGCCGATCCGCTGCACGATGTGCCAGCCGGCTTCGGTCCGGAACGGCTGCGAAACCTCGCCATCGCTCAACGAGGCAATCTGGTTGCCGAAGTCGGCACCGTAGGCATTGGCCGGGAACCAGCCCAGATCGCCGCCCTGTCCGCGCGATCCGGTGTCCTCGGAAGTTTCGCGCGCCACGTCCCGGAAGCTGGCGCCGCCGGCGATGCGCGCGCGGATCGCGTCGATCTTGGTCTTGCCCGCGGCTTCGCTCTGCATGTCGTTGACGCGGATCAGGATGTGCCGAGCGTCATATTCGGTGAGATGCTGCGGAGCGCCGCCGGCATTCGAGTCGCGTATCTCGATCAGCTTCAGCAACTGGAAGCCGCTGGCGCCACGAACCGGCGCGGTCACGTCGCCGGCCTTCATGTTCTTGACCAGGTCGGAGAAGGCGGAAGGAATCTCGTCCGGGCTGCGCCAGCCCAGATCGCCGCCCTCCAGGGCATTGGGGCTTTCCGAGTAGCGCGCGGCAGCGGCGGCAAAGTCCATCTCGCCGCTGTCGACCAGCTGCTTGATGCCATCGACCTTCTGCTGGCCGGCCGCGATCTGCTCCGGCGTAGCGCCATCGGGCAGTGCGACCAGGATGTGCGCCAGGTGGTACTGGGTGCTGTTCTGCGTCTGCTGCGACAACGCGGCATCGATCTCGCCCTCGCTGACGCTGATCCGGGTCTGCGCATAGTTCGCGCGCAGGCGCTGGATCATGATTTCGTCACGCACCGAGTCGCGGAAATCGCTCATCGACAAGCCATCCTGCTGCAGTCGCTGGGCCAGTCCGTCCACGGTGGTGTTGTTCTGCTGGGCAATGCTGGCGACCGCCTGGTTGAGCTCCTGGTCGCTGACCCGGATGCCGTTGTTCTGGGCCTGCGCCACTTGCAGCTTGACCATGATCAGGCGGTCGAGCAACTGCCGCTCGAACACCGCGCGGGGCGGCAACTGGTGTTCCTGGCCAGCGTACTGCTGCAGGATGTTCTGCATCGCCCGGTCCATCTCGCTTTGCAGGATCACATCTTCGTTGACCACCGCCGCGATGCGGTCGATCGGTTGCGCGAAGGCGGTCGGGGCCGGAATGGACACGGCCAGCAGGAGCGCGGCCAGGGCATTGGGAATTAGACGTTTAATCATGGAATCAGATTCGGATCGTAGTCGTCCGCATTGGGCGTGGTGTTGCTGGGGGGGACCAGATACAGGTCGTCGCGGTAGTAGCCGAGAATAGCACGGCGCAAGGTCCGCTCCGTATTCTGGCCGACCGAACCCAGGCCCTTGAATACGAACTCGGCCTGGATGGCGTTGCTCAGGTCGCCTTCGCGGTTGTGCACGTAACGGCGGGCCACCACTCGCACCGCCATGCAGCAGCTGTCCCACTGCAGGCCGATGATGCTTTCCAGCAGCTTGCTGTCCATGATCGAGTAGTAATAACGGCCGACCACGCTCCAACTGGGATTGATCGGATACAGGAAGGACAGGTCGGCCTGTTCCAGCAGGTCGCGGCGATAGCGGTAGGTCAGGTTGACCACGCCGTCGCGGCGCATCAGATAGCGCAGGCGGGCGCTGGCCAGGTCCTCGTGCCGGTACTTCGGATCCCACTGGTAGGAGGCGCCCATCGTCCAGCGATCGTTGATGTTCAGATTGGCGTCGGCGACCCAGGCCGACTTGCCGCTTTCGACCTCGCTCTCGCAGAGCAGGCTGCCGCAGGGCAGGGTCACATCGGAATCATCGAAATAGAAAATCTGGCCGATGCTGGCTGACAGCTTCTCGCGGCCGTCGGCCTGGCGGATGAAGCGCGAGGTCAGGGCCGCGGTCAGCTGGTTGGCATCGGTCTGACGATCGGCGCCGGAATAGCGGTTGTCACGGAACAGCTGTCCCCAACTGAAGGTGAACGCGCGCGTATCGAATATCGGCAGGTCGTCCTGATCGCGGTAGGGCGCGTTCAGGTAGAATAGGCGCGGTTCCAGCGTGGTCAGGTAGTTCCGCCCGCGGAACTTGGTCTCGCGATCGAAAAACAGGCCGGCGTCCAGCGATGCGATCGGCAGGCTGCGATGGGGCGAACGGTTGCCGCCCAGCGAATCGGCCAGATTGCGGTCGAGCTGGTAGGCGGTATAGCGCCATGCCAGCGTCGGCGTGATGTACCAGGCCGGGCCGCTCAGGCGCATGGTGACATAGGGCTTCAGGTCCAGACGGCTGCCGCCGGGTTTCTCCGAATGCTCGAAGCGCACGGTTTCGGCATAGATGCCGGCATCGAACCAGCGGTTGACCGGACGTTCCCAGTTGCCGAACAGGCGCGGCAACCGCGCATAAGGCAGGTAGTCCTTGGACAGCGTGTAGTCGGTCGATTGCCAGTGCTCGGCCATCAGGCCGCCGTTCCAGTACTGGCCGTTGCCGTACACGCCCGCCGTGCTCTGTATCGAGGATGCGGTCATGCCGTTGAGGCGGTTGCTGAAGTCTTCGGTGTAGCGATCGTCGCTGACCCAGGCCATGTTGGCGCGGGCCTGCCAGGTGGAATTGATGTTGTGGTAGCCGTTGAACTGGAAGCTGCCGCGATCCTTGTCGCGCAGGTCGTCGCTGGGCATGTGGGTGCCGCCAAGGATGCCGCGGCCGCCGTCGTACATGTAACGGAATTCGGTATCGAGCATGAAGCCGCGTTTGCTCATGTAGCGCGGCGACAGTGTCGCGTCGTAGTTCGGCGCCAGGTTCAGGTAGATCGGCTGGGTGTAATCGAAACCGTTGCGGCCCGAATTGCTCAGGCGCGGATACAACAGGCCGGTATGGCGGCGGTCGTCGATCGGGAACTTGAACCAGGGCGCGTACAGGATCGGCAGGCGGCCGGCTCTCAGCACCGCGCTGCGGGCGACGCCGAAGCCTTCGTCGGTATTGAAATCGATCCGCTTGGCCTGCAATTGCCACGCCTGCTGGCGGGGGTCGCAGGTACTGTAGGTGGAGCGGTACAACTGGCCCTGGGAGCCCGCCAGGTCGATCCGGTCCGCGCCGCCGTTGCCGCGCCGGTTGGTCAGCTGGTACTGGATCTCGTTGATCTGGTGGATATCGGCTTCCTGGTTGCCGTGCGCATGCTCGGCCAAGATGCGGATGCCGGTGTCCTGATAGCGGACGTTGCCGTTGGCGACGTATTCGCCGGTCTCGGTATCGAGTTGCAGGCTATCGGTGCCGAGGAACTGGTCGCCGCGGTTCAGCGCGACGTTGCCTTCATAGAGAGGGATGGTCCGTGTGCCCGAGAGCGTGTCGCCTTCGATGTCGGTAGGCAGCTTTTCCCGGTTCTGCGCGCCTTGGACGGTGGGCCGGGGCGCATCGTCGAACTCGGGAACGACATCGCCGGCCGGACACAGGCTCCAGTCCAGCGGCTTGTCTTCGGCGAAGGCCGGCAGGCAAAGGGCGATGCTCAAGGGGAGAGGTAATAAACGCAGAGCAGGGTGCACGATTCACGCATCGGACGGGAAAACCGGCGTTAGCTTGCCGGATAGCGTGCCTGCGGGCAACGGAAGCGTGCCCTGGTCCATTCAGGAGCCTTGCCGCATCAGGGACGGATGGTCTTTCCCGGGCGCTTTCGCGACCGGACGGTACGGCTTACTCGCGCAGCGCCCCGACATGCGCCGTGGTGCATTCGGCCAGCGCTTCCAGGTCATAGCCGCCTTCCAGCGTCGATACGATGCGTCCTCCGCTGTGCCGGTCGGCGATCTTGCGCAGTTCCCGGGTCAGCCAGGCGAAATCGTCGGCTTCCAGCATCAGATCCGCCATCGGGTCGTGCATATGCGCATCGAATCCCGCCGAAATCATCAGCAGTTGCGGTTTGAACTGGTTGATTTCCGGCAGTAGCGCGTCCTCCCAGACGTTGCGAAAGCGGAACCCGTCGCTGCCGGGCGGAAGCAGGGCGTTGAAGATGTTGCCGACGCCGCGCTCGTACAGCGTTCCGGTTTCCGGATACAGGCCCGCCTGGTGGGTGCTGAAATATTTGACCCGGCCATCTTCCTGGAAAATGTCCTGGGTTCCATTGCCGTGGTGCACATCGAAATCGACGATAGTGACCCGTTCCAGGCCGTATCGGGTACAGGCGTACGCGGCCGCGATCGCCACGTTGTTGAACAGGCAGAAGCCCATTGCGGCATCGGGGGTGGCATGGTGGCCGGGCGGACGCACGGCGCAGAAGGCGATCGGGTTCTCTCCGTCCATCACCGCATCGACCGCGGCGATGCCCGCGCCGGCCGCGCGCAGCGCCGCTTCCGGGGAATCCGTGCACATCAGCGTATCGGGATCAAGCCAGTGCTGGCCTTCGAAGTCGGTGGACAGGATGGTATCGATCAGGCTCGGGTGGTGGACCCGCTGCAGATCGGGCAGGCTGGCGCGCGGTGCTTCCCGCCATTCCAGATCGGGGAAATGCTTGTGCAGGGATTCGGTGACGACCCGCAGGCGCTCCGGCGATTCGGGATGATCCGAGGCGGGCGCATGTCCCAGGCAGGTGGAGTGAGAGAAGATCAGCATGCAATCACGCTCCTGCTCATCGCGGTCGAATCCCGCATGGTGCGACGGCGGCCTGATGAGCTCTGGTCGAAATGGACAGGACGTTATAGTCCGGCAGGCCGGGAAAGATTGGACCTAGACGATCGTAGTGTGCCATGGCCCGCGCCGGGCGGACGCAGTATTCCGGTCGAATCCGCGCCAGAGGGCATGGGGTCGATTGTCCTGCGGCAGGGCGGCCGTGTCGGCTCAGCTCTTTCGCAGCGCCGGCTGCCAGAGCACTTCGCCCTGGCCATCGGCGCGGGCCAGCACCCGCGCCAGCACGAACAACAGGTCCGATAGCCTGTTCAGATATTGCAGGGCCTGCGGACGCACCGCTTCCTGCCGGCTCAGCGCCACCGTTTCCCGCTCGGCGCGGCGGACCACGGTGCGCGCCCTGTGGCAGCGCGCAGCAGCTTCGCCGCCCGCGGGCAGGATGAAATCCTTCAGCGGCGGCAAGGTCTCGTTGTAATGATCGAGCTGCTGCTCGAGCGCGGCGATATCGGCATCGGTCATCGTCGCATGGCCGGGAATGCACAATTCGCCGCCGAGATCGAACAACTGGTGCTGGATGCGGGTCAGCAGCAGGCGGATGTCTTCGGCCAGGTTCGGTACCGCCAGCAGCACGCCGATGGCGGAATTGGCTTCGTCCACCGTTCCGAATGCGGCAACGCGCATCGAATCCTTGCCGGTGCGGCTGCCGTCGCCCAGCCCGGTGCTGCCGTCATCGCCGGTCCGCGTGTAGATTTTGGACAGGCGGTTGCTCATGGGAAGACCTGATCGAAGAAATCAGGAATCAGCGGGTCGCGTGATGCGAATCCGCCGTTCCGGAAAACTGTTCCGTCCCCCACTGCAGCAGCGCGACCGGGACGGTGTACAGCGCAACGGTGCCCAGGTAGGGCAGCAGCCAGTCGCTATAGTTCTTCAGCCAGCCGGCGAAGCTCGGTTCCACCACATTGGCGCTGGTCCAGTAGAAGCCGCCCTGGGCGATCAGGTGGCATACGGCGACCGACGCGACCAGCGCGAGAGCGAACGATCCCAGCGCCTTCAGGCTGGCACTGGTGTAGCGGTGGTTGAGCCATCGTCCGCCCATCCACATCGCCAGATAGGCCGGAACCAGGCACCCGTAGGCCGGCGAGACACAGTAGTGGTTCCAGAACGCCAGTCCCTGGTGGGAGATGACCACCCAGTCGGCCAGCACGGCCAGCGCCATCAATGCCGGGAACGCCCAACGCGTCCACGAACGCAGGTAGAAGCCGCCGATGAAGAACACCGCCCACGAAGCATCCGGGACCACGGCGAAATGATTGAGCCGGGTGCCGGCCATCAGCAGGGCCAACAGGAACAGGACCAGTGCGCGGTGGGAGTTGGAAGTCATGATGCGGCGCGTCGTCGAGGATGAGGAACTATTCTATCAGGCCCACGGGAAAGGGGCAGTTGCCTGCCTTGGGAGGGGAGCCGATCGATGGTGGAATGGTGATTGTAGGGAGATAAAAGTTTTGACATACGGTTCGACTTGTCGTCATCAAAGAAAGCGGTCTGCGCACGGTCATGGGTAACAGCAATCTGCTTGATCGCCGCTTCTGATGTGCATAACACTATGCCGACCTGAGGCGGTGACATCACCTGCCTGCCTACCCAGAAAGGCTGACTGTCCCTGGCCGTGGTGATTGATCCGCGCACCCGGCAGATGTTCGGCTATAGCCTGTCCAAGCGGATGTCCGAGGATCTGATCCGGCAGGCATTCCTCAATAACTGGACAGTGCGTTCGATGCCATGTTCCATTGACCTCCTCCCTGTAATTTGGACCATCCAGAAGTAGAGGATTCGGCGATACTCAGGCCCAAGGAGGCCCGTCGCCATGAAGAAGTCGAAGTTCACCGAAGAGCAGATCGCATTCGC
>JAISFF010000061.1 GCA_031263725.1 Lysobacteraceae bacterium
GGCGAATGCGATCTGCTCTTCGGTGAACTTCGACTTCTTCATGGCGACGGGCCTCCTTGGGCCTGAGTATCGCCGAATCCTCTACTTCTGGATGGTCCAAATTACAGGGAGGAGGTCAACATGATGGCGCATCGCAGTCATACCCCCCAATGCGACGAGTCCGGGGGAGTTCGGACTCATCTTCCTTGTCTAGCGTTGACGTGTCTGGGGGAGACAATGGATCCATCCATTGTTGGAAGGTAGGCCGAGACTGTGGCTTTTTAGATGCCGCTCGGTCGCAATTCCTTATGCGCACCGAGCGGCAACATCCATGTCAGCATCCCTGCCTTGCCCAAATCTTCCGACTGTGGCATTCACAGACTTCAAGCCCTGCATCTCCCTGCTTCATTCCGTTGCGTCGCTTAAGGTCCATTCCTGTTACCTTCGTCGCTCCTCTCCCGAGCATTTCCTAAAAAAGTACATCCC
Source organism: Lysobacteraceae bacterium (assembly GCA_031263725.1). Taxonomy (GTDB): domain Bacteria; phylum Pseudomonadota; class Gammaproteobacteria; order Xanthomonadales; family Xanthomonadaceae; genus JAITWM01. Next base: position 466 of record JAISFF010000061.1, read on the forward strand.
TGTCCGGCGTCCTTTGCCGCTTATCGTTCCCTTCCCCTTGTTTTCGTTGACGATAGCCGTGCAATCCCCGCCCGACTATTTCAGTTCATCGCCGCGGAAGCGCATTCCGGGGTGGCTCCGACCGCCCTGATGCTGGCGTATCCGTATTGCCCTCGTTGTCCACAACGATCAAATCCCTGTTCTGCTCCAGTGTTTTCAAACCTATTCCCTTGACTTGCACCAACTCATCCATACTGCGGAACGGACCGTTGCTGGCACGGTACTCTACGATCGCTTGTGCCTTGGTGGGCCCGATACCGAGCAATGCATACTCCAGCTCGCTTGCATCGGCAGTATTGATATTCACTTTAGGACTGGCGAATACATATCCCGTCAAAAGCAAAAGCGTGAACATCAACGTCCTGGTGAACAACTTCATTGCAACTCTCCTTGTGTTGTAGGTTCCCACTCCCACGCCCTCTTGGCCTTGGGTGGAAGTAGTCTCCTGCATCACATGGGTGCAATATATCGTCCATATCCCAGTCGGTCAGCCAGTCAATGCCTCATTCATCTGTAGGAAAAGTCCTACCCATACTTAGGACGTAGAATAAGGGCATTCATTTTCACGAGGCCCCTCAAATGGACAGTCAAAAACTCGAACAATTCGTCTCGCAACAGTGGGATGAAGACATCGTTCCGCAGTTGGTCGAATACATCCGTATCCCCAACCAATCGCCAATGTTCGACAAGGACTGGGGCAGTCACGGCTATATGGATGACGCCGTCAGGTTGATGGAGAAGTGGGCCAAATCCCAGGCGATCACCGGGATGCAGGTCGAAGTCGCCAGGCTCGAAGGAAGGACCCCGCTGATCTTCATCGAAATCCCCGCCTCCGATCCCGCTGCAACGGGGGAAGACACGATATTGCTGTACGGGCATCTGGACAAGCAGCCGGAAATGACGGGCTGGGACAGCGACCTGGGGCCATGGAAACCTGTCATCAAGGGCGACAGGCTGTATGGACGGGGCGGCGCCGATGACGGCTATGCGATCTTTGCCTCGCTCTCCTCCATCCTGGCGCTGAAGGATCAAGGCATTCCCCACGCGCGTTGCGTGATATTGATCGAAGCCTGCGAAGAATCCGGCAGCTACGACCTGCCCGCCTATGTCGATCACCTGGCCGCGCGCATTGGCCAGCCTTCACTGATCGTCTGCCTGGATTCGGGCTGCGGAAACTACGAGCAGCTGTGGTGCACGACATCCCTGCGTGGATTGGTCGGCGGCGATCTTTCGGTCGAAGTCCTGGCGGAAGGCGTACACTCGGGCGACGCTTCCGGCGTGGTCCCCTCCAGCTTCAGGGTGCTGCGTGAACTGCTGTCCCGCATCGAAGACGAAAATACAGGCCGCATCAAGCTGAAGGAGCTGTTCGTCGATATTCCCCAGGCGCGACAGGCGCAGGCGAAAAAAGTGGCCGCAGTTCTCGGCGCGGCAGTATACGACAAATTCCCGTTCCTGCCGGGGATGAAACCCATGTCCGACGATCTGAGCGAACTGGTCTTGAATCGTACCTGGCGCCCGGCGTTGTCGATCACCGGTGCCGACGGACTGCCGTCGCTCTCTTCCGCAGGCAACGTCCTGCGTCCCATGACGGCCGTCAAGCTGTCCCTGCGCCTGCCGCCGATGCTCGATGGCAGACACGCCAGCGAAGCCCTGCAGAAGGTTCTGCTCGCCGATCCACCCTACGGCGCAAAGGTACAGCTGAATCTGGAAAAAGCCTCGGCCGGCTGGAATGCTCCGGCGGAAAAGCCATGGTTGCATCAGGCCATCGAGTCCGCCTCGCAGGCACTGTTCGGGAAGCCGGCCATGTACATGGGAGAAGGCGGCAGCATTCCGTTCATGGGGATGCTGGGAGAAAAATATCCGCAAGCACAGTTCTTGATAACCGGCGTCCTGGGACCACACTCCAACGCCCATGGCCCCAACGAATTCCTGCACATTCCGATGGGCAAGCGATTAACCGCCTGCGTTTCAAGGGTCATTGCGGAGCATTTCAACGCCAGCTACCGTGGGGAAAACACGAAATCCGTCTGAGCGGACAGACAGTTGGCTGAAACGCGATCGCTCCATCAAGCCCAACCCCGTGATCCAGAAGCATCACGGGGTTTTCGTTGCATTCGAGGCCGATGTCATGGCACCGACCACAGCACCAAACTGCTATTTCATTTGCTCTAGATAGTCGGGGCCGCCGATCTGGCGCATCTGTCGCTGAATCCATGCCGCCCGGCGTTGCACATACGGCCCGGGGGACCGCGCATCGTAACTTCTGGGTGCTGGAAGCACCGCGGCCAGGCGCGTGCACTCGGAAATGGTCAATCGGGCGGCATCCTTTTCCCAGAATCGGCTTGCGGCTCCTTGCGCGCCATAGATGCCATCGCCGAATTCCGCGATGTTGACATAAACCTCCAGGATCCGCGATTTCGGCCAGAACAACTCGATCAGGATGGTATACCAAGCCTCCAGTCCCTTCCTGAGCCAGCTTCGTCCCTGCCAGAGAAACAGGTTCTTGGCCACCTGCTGGCTGATCGTACTGCCGCCCCTGACACGCCCCCCCTTGACATTGTGATCAAAAGCCTTCTCGATTGCCTCGAAATCGAATCCACTGTGCTCGGCGAATTTCTGGTCTTCGGCGGCTACCACCGCCAGCGGCAGACAAGCGGCAATCTGGTCCATGTCCCTCCATGCGTAACTCCACTGATAGTCCTTTTCCCTGTCCGCCCATGCATGCAACCGGCGCTCGATCATCACTGCGGAAATCGGCGGGTCGACAAACCGCAAGGCCACTACCTGCAGCACGGTGAACGCAACGAGCAGCAGCAGAAACACGCCTATCCGCAGAAAGCGCCATATCCATCCTTTGCGCCGGCCTTGTTCAGCTTGCACTTGCCATCCCACGCTTGCGCATTGCCATTCCAGCCCCCATTGAGCAGCCTGAGTTGAGATCATCATCATATCGCCGGCCGCATCCGGCCATGGATACTTTTTAATCATGACTTCCTCCGACCTGTTGACCCGGTTCCTGCTGCCCCAGGCTGGCATCCGTGGCGTCCATGTGCGCCTTGATCCAAGCTGGAAAACCATATTGCGGCATGGCGGCAAATATCCGCCCATCGGCACAAGTCTGCTGGGAGAGGCGACGGTCGCCGCTGCATTGTTCACCGGCCACGCCAAGCTCGATGGCCACCTGTCCATCCAGTTGAGGACGAATCCCGGATCCGCTGTCCGTTCACTGTTTGCCGAATGTACCGCGGCAGGCACGATACGCAGCATCATGCGATTGGCCGATGGAAGCAGCGACGCGCCTTCGGATCTGCGGGAACTGGGCAAAGACGCATTGTTGGCCATCACGGTGGAGAACCCCGGGCTCGACCCGTCCGTTCCTCAGCGCTATCAAAGTCTGGTGACACCCGATGCACCACACATGAACCAGATCTTCGAGGCCTACTTCAAACAGTCCGAACAATTGCCCACTCGCCTCCTGCTCGCCGCCAGTGACCAGGAAGCCGTCGGTCTGTTCCTGCAGAAACTGCCGGACGATGCCGGGGATGACGATGGCTGGACGCGTATCAACATGCTGTTCGATACCCTGGAGAAAAGCGAACTGCTGACGACGCCGATGCCGGCTTTGCTGAATCGCCTGTTCCACGAAGAGAATCCTGAGATACTGGGAGAGAAGCCGCTCCGGTTCGGCTGTTCCTGTTCCCGTGAGCGGGTCGTAGCCATGCTGCAGGCGCTCGGCAAGGACGAAGCCTTTGCAGCCACCGAGGGCACCGGCACCGCCGAAGTCCTGTGCGAGTTCTGTGGCCGCCAGTATCGTTTCTCCGCTACCGAAATCATGGGGCTGTTCGAGAACGATAAGGTGCTGATGAATGCGCCCGACCGGCTTCAGTGACTCTCTTAGAAGTACCAGTTGGCTCTTCCTCCATACTCTTCAATCAGGGAGGAAAACCAAGAGCGTCCAACACAAGTCATCGACGAATCGAGAACAGATAATGGCGGCGGCAAGTTCGAGCGGAACCAGGGGAATACCGAGCCTGCGCTCGAAGCGAATACGTAGCTTGCCGAAACCTGCGAACCAGGCATGCATACGCTCACCCCTCCAGCGATGACGGCCCAGCCGTTCCTTGCTCTCGATACCTTTGCGGGCAATGCGGACGATGATGCCCCCTCGCAAGTCGGCCCGGCATTGACGGCAGCGGTAGCCCTTATCGGCATGCATTTTGTCTGGCCGTTTGCGCGGCCTGTCCTTCAGACCTGGCGCCACGGGGATCGCATCCAATGCCTGTCCTGCACGCTGCGTATGGCTCTATATTAAGAGAGTCCGGCTGAGGCAACGATACAACCGGACAGGCCGCCCATATCCGTATGGCAGCGGCGGATCCGTCGCCTTTCCGGACCGGACCATTTGCAGGGAACTTGCGGACCCGGCACAATAGTCGGCCCAGTTCTCTGGGGGGCTGCACGCCAGCCATCAGGATATGTCGAAGTTTCTCTTTATGATTCAACGACTTGGACCGATACAGGCAAGGATGGAAAGCGTGTTCCGACACCGCCTGGATCAGTGATATCAACCTTTGAAGGACATCGAAATGCCCAAGATCAAGACCAACCGGGCAGCGGCCAAGCGTTTCCGCAAGACCGCCTCCGGCAAGTACAAGGCTGGCCACGCCAACCGTAGCCATATCCTCACCAAGAAAGCGACCAAGCGGAAGCGCAACCTGCGGCAGACGAACCATGTTCGCGCCGAAGACGCAGGCCGTCTGGACCGTATGCTGCCCTATCTCTGAGGAACTGAACCATGGCACGAGTCAAACGTGGTGTGACAGCGCGCCGCCGTCACAAGAAAATTCTCAAGCTGGCGAAGGGTTACTACAACGCCCGCCGCAAGGTCTTCCGCGTCGCCAAACAGGCGGTCATCAAGGCGCAGCAGTACGCCTATATCGGCCGCAAGCAGAAGAAGCGCAATTTCCGTTCGCTGTGGATCACGCGCATCAACGCCGCGGCCCGCATCAACGGCATGACCTACAGCCGTTTCATGAATGGCCTGCAGAAGGCCGGCATCATGCTGGACCGCAAAGTGCTGGCGGATATCGCCGTGCATGACGCGGCCGCATTTGCGGCGCTGTCCGAAAAGGCAAAGGGCGCGCTCGCGGCTTGATGCTCAGCCATCGGGACTTCCGGCGGATCGATCTCCGGAATCCCGACGGTCAGCTTCTACGCATGGGGAAGGGCGCAAGTCCTTCCCCATCGTTTTTCCCGGTCCGGCAGGTTGCGCTCCAAGATGGGGATGAATCCCCGGTACACCCGGAACCCGCCCCGCCAGACCGGCCCACGGCCGACAAGGCCGATCCGTGTTCGAGGTCCGGTCGTTCATGAGTGAAATCGAGTCTCTGGCCCGGCAGGCGCTAATCGATATCGAGGCGGCTGCCACCCCTTCCACACTGGAAGTCCTCCGCGTTGCCCTGCTCGGCAAGAACGGGCGCGTCACCGAGCAGTTGAAACTATTGGGCACCCTGCCCACCGACCAGCGCAAAGCCGCCGGCGAGCGCATCAACCGGCTGCGCGACCAGATCAGCCAGGCGCTGGCCGCACGCAAGCAGTGGCTGGACGAGCAGGCGCTGGCGGCACGGCTGGCCAGCGAGACGATCGATGTCACCCTGCCCGGGCGACATGGCGAACGCGGCGGCGCGCATCCGATCACTCGCACGCTGGAGCGGATCACCGACATCTTCGCCCGTCTCGGCTACGACCTGGCCGACGGTCCCGAGATCGAAGACGACTGGCACAACTTCGAAGCGCTGAACTTTCCGCCGCATCATCCGGCCCGGGCGATGCACGACACGTTCTACTTCGGCGACGGCCGCCTGCTGCGCACTCATACCTCCGGCGTACAGATCCGCTACATGGGCGCGCGCCGGCCGCCTCTGCGCATGATTGCCGCCGGCAAGGTCTACCGTAGCGACAGCGACCAGACCCATTCGCCGATGTTCCATCAGGTCGAAGGATTGCTGGTCGACGAACACTCCACCTTCGCCGACCTGAAGGGAACGCTGGGCGAATTCATCCGCGCCTTCTTCGAGCGAGATTTCGAGATGCGCTTCCGGCCCAGTTATTTCCCCTTCGTCGAGCCCGGCGCCGAGGTCGACATCGCCTGGCAGCAGCCGGACGGCAGTTCGCGCTGGCTGGAGGTACTGGGTTGCGGCATGGTGCATCCGAATGTCCTGAAGAATGGCGGCATCGACCCCGAGCGCTATACCGGATTCGCTTTCGGTCTGGGCGTGGAGCGGTTCGCGATGCTGCGTTACAGCGTCAACGATCTGCGCGCGTTCTTCGAGAACGATGTACGTTTCCTGCGTCAGTTTGCCTGAGGTCGAACCATGAAGTTTTCGGAAAACTGGCTGCGTAGCCATGTCCCGGTCAATGTCGGACGCGATGAATTGGCCGCCACGCTGACCGCCATCGGTCTGGAAGTCGAGGAATTGACTCCCTTGGGCGAATCCCTGGCCCAAGTGGTCGTGGCCCGCATCGTCGAAGCCGTGCGCCATCCGGAGGCGGATCGTCTGCAGATATGCAAGGTCGATGCCGGTCAGGGCGAGCTGCTGCAGATCGTCTGCGGCGCGCCCAATGCCCGCGCCGGACTCGTCGCGCCGCTGGCGCTGATCGGCGCCAACATCGGTGGCATGGCGATCAAGAAAGCCAAGCTGCGCGGCGTCGAGTCCAGCGGCATGCTCTGTTCGGCCAAGGAACTGGGGCTGGATACCGATGCCTTTGGACTTATGGAACTGCCCGACGATGCGCCGGTGGGATCGCTGCTGACCGATTATCTCGGCCTTCCCGACGCCAGCATCGAGATCAAGCTGACGCCCAATCGTGCCGACTGCTTCAGCGTCCGCGGCATCGCCTACGACGTGGCCGCTGCCTGTGGCAGCGATGTCGTGGCCTTTGATGCCAGTGCCGTCGCCGCGAAAGGGGCTCGGCAATTGCCGATCGAACTGCATGCGGGCACGGAAGCGCCGCGCTACTGCGGGCGGATCATCGAGAACGTGGATCCCGCCGCGAAGACCCCGTTGTGGATGGCCGAGCGTCTGCGTCGCAGCGGCATCCGGCCGGTTTCGTTCCTGGTCGATGTCACCCAGTATGTGATGCTGGAGCTGGGACAGCCGATGCATGCCTACGACCTGGCGACCCTGAAGGGTCCGATCGGGGTACGCCCTGCGCGTGCTGGCGAACGCCTGCTCCTGCTCGACGGCAGTGATGCCAGGCTGGACGACGGTTTCCTGGTCATCACCGATGCCGGCCGCGTGGTCGGCCTGGCCGGCGTGATGGGCGGCATGGATACCCGCGTAACCGAGAGTACGCGCGATGTCTTCCTGGAAGCCGCCCACTTCAGCCCCGCCGCGATCATGGGTCGTGGCCGCAGGCTCGGCCTGCATACCGAGGCCGGCCACCGTTTCGAACGCGGCGTGGATCCGGCACTGCCGCCGCAGGCCATCGAGGTCGCCACACGTCTGGTTCTGAAATACGCTGGCGGGACCCCCTGCCCGGTCATCGACACCCTGCTGCCGGGATCGCTGCCGCAACCGGCTCCAATTCTGTTGCGCCATGATCGCATTTCCCGGGTACTCGGCCTGACCATCGAAAAGACCGAGATCGAACGCATCCTGCGCGCCTTGGGCATGCAGGTCGAAGCCCGGCCGGAAGGTTGGCAGGTAAGCGCGCCCAGCCGCCGTTTCGATATCGCGATCGAGGAAGACCTGATCGAGGAACTGGCCCGTATTCATGGCTATGACCGCATCCCCACGGCCATTCCCGCCGGTCCGGCGCGCGTCGGCGCGCCACAGGAAACGCAACTGAGTGAAGACGACAGCCGCCGTCAGCTGATCGCGCGCGACTATCTGGAGACGGTGAACTTCACCTTCGTCGGCGCCGAACTGCTGACGCAATGGCAGTGCTTGCAGAACACCGTGCCGTTGAGCAATCCGCTGAGTATCGAGCTGGCGGTGATGCGCCCCTCTCTGTTGCCCGGACTCGTGGCGACTCTGGGCCGCAACCTGACGCGCCAGGCCGAACGGGTCCGTCTGTTCGAAATCGGCAAGGTTTTCCATGCAACCGCACCAAGTCAGGCGCCGACGGAGACGCAGCGGATCGCCGCCGTCGCCTGCGGCCCGGCCGCCGCCGAACAGTGGGGCGAAGCGGCGCGCAAGCTCGATTTCCACGATCTCAAAGGCGATCTGGACTCACTGGCCGCCGCCAGTGGCGCAGTGCTGCAACTCAGGCCCTCGATGCGTCCCTGCGGACATCCGGGCCGCAGCGCCGACATCTACCGCCTGGATACGGAGGACGGCGAACAACCCATCGGCTGGATCGGACAGATCCATCCAAGCCTGCAGCAGGCGCTGGATCTGGACGACGATGTCTACGCTTTCGAGCTGGACCTGGTTCCACTGGGCCAGCGCAACCTGCCCAAGGCCATCGAACTTTCCCGCTTTCCATCGGTCCGGCGCGATCTGGCCTTCGTCCTGCCCGAGCAGGTCTGCTGGGACGACATCGCCCACAGAGTCCGCGCCACCGTGGGTCCGCTGCTGCGCGATTTGCGCCTGTTTGACCGCTATGTGGGCGCCGGCGTCGAACCAGGCCACAAAAGTTTGGCTATTGGCTTGATTTTGCAGGACAATTCGCGCACTCTGACAGATCATGACGCGGATACGATCATGGAAAGGATTGTCAGCACACTGGACCGCGAATACGGCGCGCGCATCCGCAGTTGATTAGGGGATTGATGGCAATGGCATTGACCAAGGCAGAAATGGCGGAACGGTTGTTCGACGATGTCGGCCTGAACAAGCGGGAAGCCAAGGAATTTGTTGACGCGTTCTTCAATGTCCTGCTGGAAGCATTAGAGGGTGGGCGTCAGGTAAAATTGTCGGGGTTCGGCAATTTCGACCTGCGCCGCAAGAACCAGCGACCAGGCCGCAATCCCAAGACCGGCAGGGAGATTCCGATCTCCGCACGTACCGTGGTCACTTTCCGGCCGGGACAGAAACTAAAGGAACGAGTGGAGGCTTATGCTGGATCCGGGCAGTAATCGCGAACTTCCGCCGATTCCGGCAAAGCGCTACTTCACCATCGGTGAAGTCAGCGAGCTTTGCGATGTCAAACCACATGTCCTGCGTTACTGGGAAACCGAGTTCCCCAGCCTCGCTCCGGTCAAGCGCCGCGGCAACCGCCGCTACTATCAGCGGCACGACGTGCTGATGGTGCGTCAGATCCGCAGCCTGCTGTACGAACAGGGCTACACCATCAGCGGCGCGCGCCTGCGCCTGGACAGCGAAGACAACAAGCAGGAGTCCGCGCTGAGCGGGCAGATCATCCGCCAAGTGCGGATGGAGCTGGAGGAAGTGCTGCAACTGTTGCGACGCTGACATCCGGACCGGCCCCCCTAGGAATGGTCGGGGCGAATCCCTATAATGCGCAATCCACACGCATCTCCGGATGCGGCCAATTTTTCGGGGTATAGCGCAGCCTGGTAGCGCACCAGTCTGGGGGACTGGTGGTCGTCGGTTCGAATCCGGCTACCCCGACCAATTTTCAGCTTCAAATTCAATGGGTTAGGCGCGTCAGCGCACCCGTCAAAATAGGGTGCCACCCTATTCCCACCCTATCCGGAAGCGGAAGCCCGGTAGCGACTTCCTGCCAGGGTGCGTCATGGCCTTCCAGATAGATCCGTGTCGTGGTCGTGCTGGCGTGTCCCATCAGCGCTTGCACCTGGTCGATCGTCCAGCCCCGCTCACTGACAGCAGCGCCCCGCCCAGGCTCCGGATTTCGTGGAAGGTGGGCGCGTTCTCGCCTGTGATTCCGGCTGCCTCGCGGGCAGTCTTGAACGCCCGCGTCAATTGCTCTGGCAACATCTGCGTGGAATGCGCGCGATTCTTCGCGCGCAAGTCTTGGGGTCGCGACTTCTCCGGCAGCCGGTGGATCAGGAAACCCGCCTCCTCAGGAAAGCTTCGGGTCGCCCTTGGTCGGGTCGACCTGTTCCTTCTGCTGCGCCAATTGCTGTTCCTGCTGCCGTTCCAGATCGCGGTTGAGGTGGGCCAGTTGCTG
>JAISFF010000069.1 GCA_031263725.1 Lysobacteraceae bacterium
ATCAACTATGAAGCGCACCCATTCCGTGGCAGTACCGAGGAAGAATACGTTTCCTATCGTGCTGAACATGAGGCACTGGCGATCCATAATGCATTCGTCATCTTCAAGGAATTGAAGGAAACGATGTCGGGTTTCAAGCCCGATTGGAATTCGGTGGGGTACCTGCAGGGAATTGAACTGGCCGGACTTTACAGGGAATGGGAAACGACCCAGGATGATCGATCCGTTATCGATGCCATTGCCGGAAAGGTCGCTGACACGCCTTATTCGAGAGCCGACATGCAGGATATTGATGGCGATGGGCATTTGACCCAGCGTGACCAGTACCTGCGTGACTTTCGTGAAGATCAGGCGCGCAAGCAACGATGGAACGAGGGCCGGCGTCAGGAAGGTGAGCAGGTGAAAAATCCATCTACGAGCGAACCGCAGGCCAGCCAGCGTCTGACCCCAGCTCAACCCGGTCACTCCGACTACGATCAGCACCAAGGGCTGCTAAACAAGGTTCAAGCCTTGAATGGTGAACGAGGGTCTCCTTGGGACGAAGCTGCCTGCCTGCGGGTCACTGCGTGTCTACTGGTGGCGGTAAAAGGCGATCCGATGATTAAACGGGTCGATGATATTCAATTGAGCCAGGAGACGGCAAAAGCTCCGGCGGAGAAGTGGATCGCCGTCTTCTACAGGCCCTATGGCGATCAGGAGCCATCCTTCCGCGTTTATGTGGATACGCAGGAGGCATTGAATACTCCGGTCGAGAAAGCTTACGAGCGCTTGCAGGCGCAGGAACTGGAACAGGCGCGACAACAGACGCTTGAACATCAGCGGCAAGAGCAAAATCCTGTACATAAGGGGCCTACATTATCGTAGGGGTTGACAGGAATCAGGGGATGCTATGATTTTTTGTCTTTATCTGACGAAAAATAGATGGCTTTGCAAGCATATATTTATCACAATAACACAGTAATCATGTCAGTTATATTTTAATTTGATTATATTTTTCATGGAAAGAAAAAAGCCCCCATACCTCTTTGATCCACATAAATGCCCACGCCGATCTGGCGTAGAGTGGGAATTGGTCGTTATTGGTGTAGCGCCTGTTTTCGTTGTCTTTTCTACGGTCAAGGAATGCCATGACAGAGAACGACATTGAACTTATCCTTGTTCCATCAAGGGATGATGCGCATCCATTCAGTAAGGAATATCAGGTCGAGCTTCGGCGCTTTGTGTCTCAGGCCAATGCATCAATGCAGCGCGCCCTTGCTATGGATTCGGTGGTTGGCAGTAGCGGGCCTGTTGGCGAATCCATTTTCAATCATGCAGGAACTCTTATTCACGACGCTTTCGACTGTGGCTGTTGCGTGGTTGACTTCCCGTTTTGGACGTAATTTGCGTTTGAAGTTTGATGGCATTGGGATGGAAGCTAATACTCCAAAGGAGATTGAGGCCATGGTGGCGCAGGTCATTCAGCTTCGGGAGAGCTTAAAGAACCTGTATTGACGGGGATGCCCGATGAAGTGGCGCGAGAGGATAGTGCGTCGTATTGCCTATGGCGTTCATGCTTCGATGGCTCCTTGTTTTTTCGAGAGCCATCGATGTAGGAGCGAAGTGTGGTCCGCCGCCCGCTTGTGGGCCTGGGGCTGGGCTTCGAACTGCGCGCGATGCCGCGCTTCACGATCCACGCACGCGGACAACAGGGGCGGGCAAATCAACGGGGCGAACCAGGGTTTCATCATCGAGATGGATGTACCGTAGCCGCGCGCGGAACGCTCCGCGCACGGCGGAAACGCTGTCATCTGGCGGTCGAACGGCTCAGCAATTCTTTGACCGAAGCGGTCGTGATCGGGTGATAGCCGGGTTGCGCTTCGGCGAAGACCGCCTGCGCGAACGCCAGTCCGTCCGGCGTCTTCGCCAGTTCCTGGTAGACCGGCAGGATCAACTTGCGCCGGCCGACCCGCTTCAGGAAGTCGGCCATCGCCGGCCGTGCTTCCACATACCCGCTGCGGATGGTCAGCGGATACCAGCGCGCCGCGATCTCGCCGTTGGGTGTGCCGGTGAAATGATAAGCGTCATCAAGCTGCTTGAGCTGCTCGCGGCTGAGGCTTTCGCCCATGCCATCGAGAAACCCGACCCAGCCCAGCGTGCCCCAGGCCGGGACGATCTGCGAACTGGGCAGGACGCCGCTACCCTGCCAGGCAATGCGAGCGGTATCGGCGCTGGCCAGGATGTTGGAACGTGCCGCCGCCGCCGAGGTAATCGGAATGCCGGGCTGCTCCATCCACGCCTTCAATTCCTCCCCGGAGAAAGCCGACGGATTGGTGGCCATCAGATTCTTTTTCAGATAGTCGATGAATTGATCGCTGTCCACGCTCTGAAAGGCATGCTGGTCGAACCAGCCGCGCAAGAACGGATCGAAGGTCTCGCGCCCGAAACGCTGCTCCAGCGTCTGCAGGAACCAGGCGCCCTTGATGTAGGGGACCTGACTGAGGATCTCGTCCGGATCGCGGTTGCCCAGCGGCGCCAGCATCAACACCTGATCGGCCGGCGCCATGCGCTTGAGATCGACCAACAGATCCTTCTGGTCGACTTCGCGGTCGGCCTCGGCGGCATCCTCGCCATACAGCACCTCCAGGATGCGGCCCTGGACATAGGTGGTGAAGCCTTCGTTGAGCCAGATGTCCTTCCAGCTGGCATTGCTCACCAGGTTGCCGGACCAGCTATGCGCCAGCTCGTGCGCGATCAGCGACACCAGCGACTTGTCGCCGACAATCACGGTGGGCGTGGCGAAGGTGAGGCGCGGGTTCTCCATGCCGCCGAACGGGAACGACGGCGGCAGCACCAGCATGTCGTAGCGGCCCCAGCGATAGGGGCCGTAGAGCTGCTCGGTCACCTCGATCATCTTCTCGGTGTCGGCGAATTCCACCGCGGCCTTCTCCACCATGGCCGGCTCCGCCCAGACGCCGCTGCGCTCGGAGATCGGCTGGAACACCAAGTCGCCAGCCGCGATCGCCAGCAGATACGATGGAATCGCCTGCGGCATCTTGAATTCGTAGTCGCCGTCGCGAACCGCCGCCGGATCGTTGTCGGCGCTCATCAGCACCATCGCGTCCGGCCGCGTCTGCACATGCGCCGAGTAGGTGAAACGCACGCCCGGCGTGTCCTGCAATGGCACCCAGGAGCGCGCGTGGATCGCCTGCGACTGGCTGAACATGAAGGGCAGCGTCTTGCCTTCGGTCATCGCCGGTTCCAGCCACTGTAGGCCCGAAGCGGTCGGCGCGGTGCTGTAGGTCACGCGAATCCGGTCATTGCGCTCCGGTGCCTCGATGGTCAGCTTGCTGCCGAATACCGGGTCGGCATCCGCCACGGTGAACGGCAGCGGCGTCCACAGTCCACCCTTTTCGCCTTCCGCCCTCTCGATGCTCAGGTCACGCGTATCCAGTTGCAATTGCGTCGCCGAAGGATCCGCCCAGTCCAGCGTATAGGTCGCGGTGCCTGCCAGTTGCTTCCGGTCGAAATCCAGATTCAGATCCAGTGCCAGATCGCTGATCTTCACCACGTCCGGCCGGGCATAGGAGCTTTCGTCATGGTGACGGGCGCTGACCGAGGATGCCGGCCGGGGTTTGGACTGGGCCGGAGCGGTAGCGGAACCCGAATCGGTGTTGGAACAGGCGGCCATCATCATCGCCAGCGGCAGCAGCAGGAAAGGGAAACGCATGGCAGGCTCGGATTGCTCAGGGGGGGACAGTGTAACCCGCGCCCTCCGGCACAAATCGGCGAGCATTACAGCATCGACAATGCCGGCGCGCGCCGCGCGAAGCGGCGGCGATACGATCAGAGCTTGGCAGCGCCCTGTTCGCGCATGAACCGCTTTGTCGCGCCGATCGCCCCATCGATGGCGGCGTGCGCTTGCGGACTGTTTTTCCAGCAGGCCGAACCCGCCAGCCCCGCAGCCGTCGTCACGATCTCCCGCATGTCGGCCCCGGCCAGCTGGCGCAGCGTGTCGAAACCCATCTGCTCCAGCCGCTGCACCACACGACCGGACCCACGCCCTTGACCGCAGGCAGGGCTGCGCGTTCCGGGGCTGAAAACGACATATCGGCTCCTTCGGACTTGTGTTCCGGCCGGCAATCCCGCCCCCGGTCAGACTTTGTAGCCGGTATGCACCGCGACGATGCCGGCGCTCAGATTGACGTACTGGCAGCGGGACAGGCCCGCGTTCTCCATCATCTGTTTCAGCTGTTCCTGCGGCGGATGCTGGCGGATGCTCTCGGCCAGATACTGGTAGCTCCCAGGATCGTCGACGAACAGCCGGCCCAGACGCGGCAGCACCTGAAACGAGTGGAAGTCGTACAGCGGCCGGAACCAGCGCGGCCGCACTTCCGAGAATTCGAGCACGCGCGCCTGCCCGCCGACTTTCAGCACCCGCTGCATCTCGCGCAACGCCGCATCCTTGTCGGTCACGTTGCGCAGGCCGAACGCGATCGTGACCAGGTCGAAACCGTTGTCGGGAAACGGCAATGCTTCCGCGTTGCACTGCACATAGTCGATGCCCGCGACCAGTCCGCGATCGGTCATGCGGTCGCGGCCGACCGACAGCATGCCGGCATTGATGTCGCCGAGCACGATCCGGCCCCGGTCACCGACCCTGCCTCTCAGCAGGGCGGCCACATCGCCGGTGCCGCCGGCCAGGTCCAGCACTACGTCGCCGGGCTTCACCTGCGCGGTGCCGACGAAATAGCGTTTCCAGATGCGATGGATGCCGAAGCTCATCAGGTCGTTCATCAGGTCGTACTTGCGCGCGACCGAGGTGAACACCTGTCCGACCAGCTTCTGTTTCTCGGCCACCGGCACGTCGCGATAGCCGAAGTGGGTGGTACCGGATTTGTCCGCGGATTCGTTCATGCCGGGGATTATGGCACCGATGGCATCAAGCGGGCAGCGCGACCATCCGCCACGGCGGCGGCATTCGCCAGCGGGAGCGCCACGTCGCAGATCCGGCACCGTTGCCGCAGCGTTCCGCCTGCGTTTACTCCAGGGCGCTCCATACGTGCGAAAATCATCCTTTAGTGATTTTCACTCATGGATCCGTACGCGCCCCGACAATGGCAGCCACATGAGCAACCCAAGCTCCTGGGCTCGCCCTCCACGCCCCATCACCCGACACATCGGCGCATCCAGTACGGAATCGTCGGTCTGATCGTGTCGTTGACGGGCGGGCTGAGCAATGCCCTGGTCACGGCCAACCTGCCCTACCTGCAAGGCTCCCTCGGCGCATACGCGGCGGAAATGGCCTGGCTGCCGGCGGCCTACGTGATGACCAACGTCTCGGCCAACCTGCTGCTGGTGAAATTCCGCCAGCAATTCGGCCTGCGGCTGTACACCGAAATATTCCTCGTACTGTACGCGCTGATCGCTTTCGCCCACGTGTTCGTCAACGATCTGGGCTCGGCGATCGCGGTGCGCGCCGCGCACGGTTTCGCCGGCGCGGCGCTGACCACGCTCGGCCTGTACTACATCATCCAGGCCTTCCCGTTGCAGTACCGGCTCAAGGCGCTGGTCTTCGGTTGGGGCATGAGCCAGATCGCGTTGCCGCTGGCGCGGATCTTTTCCACCGAGCTGCTGCAGTTCGCCGAATGGCGCGGCCTGTACCTGTTCGAGCTCGGCCTGGCCCTGCTGGCGCTGGGTTGCGTGCTGGCGCTGAAGCTGCCGCCGGGCGATCGCGTCCGCGTTTTCGAAAAACTCGATTTCCTGACCTTCATCCTGTTCGCCACCGGCGCCTCCTGCCTGGCGGCGGTGCTGTCGCTGGGCCGCTACCTGTGGTGGTTCGAGTCCGCCTGGCTGGGCGTGGCGCTGGCCGCCTCCATTCTGTTCCTGGTCGCCGCCGCCGCGATCGAGCACTATCGCGCCAATCCGCTGATCAATACCCGCTGGCTGGCCAGCGGCACCATGCTGCGGCTGGCGCTGTCGATCATGCTGATCCGCATCGTGCTGTCGGAACAGAGTGTCGGCTCGGTCGGATTCATGCAGGCGCTGGACCTCAACAACGACCAGATGCTCGGCATGTCGATGCTGGTATTGGGCGGCTGCATGGCCGGGCTGGCGGTCAGCGCATTCACCATCAAGGGCAATCTCGCGCCGCTCCACCTGCTGATCGCGGTGGCCTGCATCGCCATCGGCGCCTTCATGGATGCGCGCTCGAACAACCTGACCCGGCCGGTCAACATGTATCTGAGCCAGACCCTGCTCGCCTTCGGCAGCACGTTCTTCATCGCGCCGTCGATGCTGATCGGGCTGGGCCAGGTCCTGACCCAGCCGCGCAACCTGATCAGTTTCACCGTGCTGTTCGGCATGACCCAGAACATGGGCGGCCTGATCGGCACCTCGATGCTCGGTACGCTGCAGATCCTGCGCGAGAAATACCATTCCAGTTATCTGGTGGAAAACCTCAACATGATGGATCCGCAGGTGGTGGCGCGGATCAACAGCGGAGCGGCGGCCTACTCGCATCAGATCACCGACCCCGCCCTGCTCAACAATGCCGGTCTCAGCCGCCTGAGCGCGGCCGCGGCCCGCGAAGCCACCGTACTGTCCTATAACGACGTGTTCCTTGCCATCGGCTGGGTCGCCATTTTCACCCTGGCCTGGATCCTGCTCGACCTGTTCTGGCAGCGCTATGCGGCAAAACGCCCGGTGGCGGCACCCACGCCCACGCTGGCAGTTTCGTCTACACCATAGCCTTCCACTTCTTCATAATCCACAGCATGAACGCTCCCGCTCCACCGCCTCCTCCCGCCCCCCTGGTTGTGCCGGTCCGCAAGCGCGGCCGTTGGATCGGCCTGATCGGATTCGCCCTGGTCGCACTGACCGGCGTCACCATCGTGTTGTATGCATGGCAGCTGCCGCCGTTCGCCAGCGCGATCCAGAGCACCGAAAATGCCTATGTGCGAGGGCAGACGACGCTCATCAGCCCGCAGGTCAGTGGCTATGTGACCGAGGTTGCCGTACTGGATTTCCAGAACGTGCATGCAGGTGATCTACTGGTTCGCATCGACGACCGCACCTATCAGCAACAACTGGAACAGGCGCGGGCGCAGTTGTTGGCCGCACAGGCGAATCTGGCCAACTGGGCGCAGCAGCGCAGGACCGCCGAAGCCAGCATCGTTCAGGCCCGCGCCATCATCGCCAGCAACACCGCGCAGCAACGCAAGACCAGCGCATCGCTGCGCCGTGCCGAACGGTTGGTCGACGATCACCTGATTTCCGATCAGGACTACGACACCGCTTTTGCCGCCGCCACACAAGCCGCCGCCGACCTCAACCAGTCGCGCGCCAGCCTCGATGTCTCCGAACAGAGCCTGCGCAGCGTCGATGTCAATCGCGCGGTACTGGAAGCGGCCGTCGCCAGTGCCGAAGCCAGGGTCAGACAGGCGCAGATCGACCTGGACAACACCCGCATCCATGCCCCGCGCAATGGGCAGCTTGGCCAGGTCGCGGTGCGCCAGGGCGCCTACGTCACCAACGGTACGCAACTGATGGCCATCGTGCCCGCCTACAAATGGGTGGTGGCCAACTTCAAGGAAACACAGATGGAGAATGTCCGCATCGGTCAGCCCGCGACCTTCACCGTCGATGCATTGGGCCGTGCCAGGCTGACCGGCCATGTCGAGGAAATCTCTCCCGCCACCGGCTCCGAATTCAGCGTACTGCCCCCGGACAACGCCACCGGCAACTTCGTCAAAATCGCGCAGCGTATTCCAGTCAAGATCAGCGTCGATCCCGGCCAGGCCCTGGCGGCACGACTGGCGCCCGGTATGTCGGTGGTGGCGAATGTGGATACTTCGGTTGTGCCCGAGACATCTGAAACTGTGGTGGGCGGCGCAGCCGGGACGGAATCGGCAAAGTAGATTATCGGACCGGACACTTGCCGGAAGCTCGATGTCCGCCAGCGAATCACTCCGAGAATTTCGATGCTCGCCCCGGCAGTAAGCCGGGTTGAGCGCATCGGCATATGCGACCCAGGTGGCAATCCTCCCGAGGATTGGCAGGAGCCGGAAGTGGAATTTCCTCGTAATCCGACCTGAGGAGGTTCCATGAAGAAGTCCCGTTTCACCGATAGCCAGATCATCGCCATGCTCGAACAGGCCGAGGCCGGTACGGCGGTACCCGACCCGGCAGTGCCGGACCTGGATGGCAGGCTACCCCGCTGCGCACTGGCTTTCCCGGAACGCTGTCGACGGCAAGAGCGAAATGCCAAGCCTGAACAGGTACGGAAGGGTAAAATTCCCGGTTTGTCTCCCGAACGAGGAAAGTCCATGCGTTTCAAGCCGCTTGCGTTTGCATTCGCCACCGTCTGTTCAGTTCCCGTCGCCCATGCCGCCGAAGGCATGTGGGTTCCGCAGCAGTTGCCGGAAATCGCCGGGCCGCTGCGTCAGGCCGGATTGAGGCTGTCGCCGCAGCAGCTGGCCGACCTGTCCGGCGATCCGATGGGCGCCGTCGTCGCGCTGGGCGGCTGCACCGCCAGTTTCGTCTCGCCGGATGGGCTGGCGATCACCAATCATCACTGCGCCTATGGCGCAATCCAGCTCAATTCCACACCGGAAAACAACCTGATCGTCGATGGCTTCAATCCGGCGAGCGTGGCCGATGAGGTCAGCGCCGGACCGAACGCGCGCATCTTCGTGCTGGACTCGATCGAGGACGTGACCGATGAAGCCAAGGCCGCGCTGGCCGCCGCCGGCGATGACGCGCTGGCGCGCACGCTGGCGCTGGAAGCGTTCGACAAGCAGCAGGTCGCCGAATGCGAAGCCGAGCCCGGTTATCGCTGCCGCCTGTACAGCTTTTCTGGCGGCAACACCTACCGCCTGTTCCGCAATCTGGAAATCACCGACGTGCGTCTGGCCTATGCGCCTCCGGGCAGCGTCGGCAAGTTCGGCGGCGACATCGACAACTGGATGTGGCCGCGCCATACCGGCGATTTTTCGCTGTACCGCGCCTATGTCGGACCGGATGGCAAGCCAGCGCCGTACTCGCCGGACAACGTGCCCTTCAGACCGAAACAATGGCTGCGTTTTGCCGATCAGCCGCTGGGCGCGGGCGATTTCGTCATGGTCGCCGGCTATCCGGGCCGCACCAATCGCTATGCGCTGGCGGTCGAGTTCGATGACACGGCCAACTGGACCTATCCGACCGTGTCGCGCCATTTCAAGAACCTGATCGAGATGATCGATGCAGCCGGCCAGCGCAACCCCGACATCAAGGTCAAGTACGCCAGCCTGATGGCGGGACTGAACAACACCAGCAAGAATTTCGACGGCCAGATCGAAGGCTTCCGCCGCATCCACGCGGCCGAACAGAAACGGTCCGAGGAAACCGCTGTACTGAACTGGCTGCGCGGACAGGGCGATCGCGGCACGGCGGCGCTGACCGCGCACGATCAGCTGGTATCGCTGGCCGCGCAGGAGCGCGCCACCCGCGACCGCGATCTGGTGGTTCCGCAGCTCAATCGCACCGGCGTCATCGGCAGCGCGATCCAGCTCTACCGCGCGGCGATCGAACGCGCCAAGCCGGACATCGAGCGTGAATCCGGCTACCAGCAGCGCGACTATCCGGCGCTCGAAGGCGCACAGCGGCAGATGGAGCGCCGTTATGTCGCGCAGATGGATCGGCAGATGCAGCAGTACTGGTTGAACGAGTATCTGAAGCTGCCTGCTTCGCAGCACATCGAAGCAATCGACCAATGGCTGGGCGGCAGCGATGCGCGCGCGGTGACACATGCGCTCGACCGTCTGGACCACACCACGCTGAGCCGCACGGATGAGCGTCTGAAGTGGCTGCAAGCCGATCGCGCCGCGTTCGAGGCCAGCCAGGACCCGGCGATCCAGTACGCGGTCGCGGTGCTGCCGACGCTGCTGGAGCTGGAACGCCAGGACAAAACCATGAAGGGCGAGGATCTGGCCGCGCGTCCGCTGTATCTGCAGGCGCTGGCCGACTACAAGAGGAGCAAGGGCGAGTTCGTCTATCCGGATGCCAACCTGTCGCTGCGCATCACCTTCGGCAACGTCAAGGGCTACCGGCCGCGCGATGGCGTGGAATACCTGCCGTTCACCACGCTGGAAGGCGTCGTGGCGAAAGAGACCGGCGAAGATCCGTTCGACTCGCCGAAGGCGCTGCTCGATGCCGTCGCCGCCAAGCGTTATGGCGGACTGGAGGACCGGCGGCTGGGTTCGGTGCCGGTGAACTATCTGTCCGATCTGGACATCACCGGCGGTAATTCCGGATCGCCGGTACTGGACGCGCGCGGTCGCCTGGTCGGACTAGCTTTCGACGGCAACTGGGAATCGGTCAGTTCCAACTGGATCTTCGATCCGGTGATAACCCGTATGATCGCCGTGGACGGCCGTTACATCCGCTGGATCATGCAGGAGGTTTCGCCATCGCCGCGCCTGTTGCAGGAACTGGGCGTGGGCGCTTCCAGATAATTCAAAGCGTTAGAGAGGTTCCGTCCCGAGGTCCGGGGGAACGGGTATCATGAACAGCCCCGCGCCGGTTTCCGGCGCGGGGCTGTTCACTCCTAGGAATGAGTTTTACCGATGCGTATTTTGCTTGCTCGTCATGGCGAGACCCCATGGAACGCCGAAGGCCGCTATCAGGGGCAGATCGATATTCCGCTGTCTCCCACGGGCGAGGCGCAGGCGCGTGCACTGGGTGAGCGCCTGCGCGATGTGCGCATCGATCGCGCGGTGGCTTCGCCGCTGTCGCGGGCGCGCAACACCGCCGAGTTCGCGCTCGGACAGGATCGCGCCTCGATATTGACCACCGATATCGACCTGCAGGAAATCGCCCATGGCGAGTGGGAAGGCCTGCTGGCCAACGAGATCCGCGAAAAGGATCCGGTGCGCCTGAATGCATGGCGCGAGGAGCCGGAAACCGTGTTGATGCCGGGCGGCGAATCCTTGCGGCAGGTGCTGGAGCGTTCCTGGCGCGGCCTGACACGCGCGATGGAAGGCATGCAGGACGGACACACCTTGCTGGTGGTCGCGCACGACGCGGTCAATCGGGTACTGCTGTGCCGCATCCTCGGCATTCCGCTGTCCAGGGTCTGGGGATTCCGGCAGGCGCCGGCCACGTTGAACCTGCTCGAAGGCCCGGACGTCGATCATCTGGAAGTCGTGCGCATGAACGATTGCGCGCATCACACCGCGTTCTTCGGCGAAGCGGTGCATCGGGCGCTGTGACATCCGGGAAGACACGATACTGGCCAGGGCTGTTTGTGTTGAGTATTCATCCGACAGTTCGTCCCTCATAGTCCAGGGACGGACACTTGGACCTTCGGTAGATGGGTGGTTAGGTAATCCCCCCCCTTTTTTAGCGGTTGCCAAAAGTGGAGCTATGCGGCCATGGCACAACTTCTGTGCAGGCGTGATGCCGCCGAGCGCCATGTTCGGGCGCTCATGGTTGTCAGTCCATCGCCAGTGCGCGGCCTTGTTCTGTACCGGCTCGATCGTATCGAACAGGGTTCGGGCCAGCCAAGCGTAGCGGATGGTGCGGTTATCGCGTTCAACGCAGGCATTCTGTTGTGGCTTGCCTGGCTGGATGTGATCGATGCGGATACCGTTGGTCTGCGCCTACGCCAGCAACGCGCCACTGATGTACTCGGGCCCGTTGTCGCAGCGAATGACGCGTGGCTTGCCGCGCCACTGGATGATCTGCTTCAGCGACCGGATCACCCGCGCTGATGGCAGCGACAGATCGACCTCGATGTCCAAGCCCTCGCGGTTGAAGTCGTCGAGTACGTTGAATAGACGGACGCTGCGGCCATCGCTGAGCTGGTCGTGCATGAAGTCCACCGACACTGCTCCCGGACGACTGGACCGCGCAGTTGCGGGAACATTTCGCGGCCGAATCCGCGCTGGGATTTCCCATGCCGCTGCGGGTGGCGATGCGCCGGGTGCTGGTCAGGGACTGAACCGCCGAACCCGCAGCCCTTGGCCGCGCGGGCATGGATGGCAGTAGGTCGCATTACGTGCATGATCCGTGCCCGGATACGCGGAACGGATTGCCGCCGGAGCTTGAAATGCCCCGCAAACGCGTACAGATTCCGGATAGGGTCGGGGCGGAAAGCCGGCCGATCCGGCGTTGACATTTTCGAACGTCGAAATGTCGTACTTTGTCCGGCGTTGTCATAAGGGGCAGGAAGTGAGTGACATGCTTATCCGGTCGCTGGAGAGAGGCCGCCGTTCCGTGCAGTCCGTTTGCATACGGACATGCACGGAGCCCGTGTTGATTCCATGTCGGAACGGCTTCCAGTGACATGCGGGTACTGGTGCTCTCGAAGCGGCATTCCGGTTGTAGCGGGCTGACGGGAGAGCGTGGCTACCGTTCGTTCGAGCTGCCGGAGGCACTGGCGGGTCTCGGCCATCAGGTCCGCGGCATCGCGTTGAGTTACCAGCGGCGTCCACAGTTCGAATCGGCGCGCTTGAAACCGGATGGCGCGGTATGGGATTCGATCAACGGCTTCCCGTATTCGCTGATAGGCGCGCGTCGGCATCTGCGGTACATCGCCGAGACATTGGGCCTGTTCAATCCCGATATCGTCTGGGCCACGTCCGACGCATGGCAACTGTATGCGGGCGGGCGTGTCGCCAAGTCGCTCGGAGTGCCGTACGTGGTCGATTTCAGCGAAGACTACGAGACCTCGAACATAGGTCGTTTGCCGGGACTCGCTTCGTTGTTGCGGCGGGCCTACAAGGATGCCTCCGGAGTGACGGCCAACGGCCAAGCGCTGGCCGAGTTCGTTTCCGGTCACTATCCCCGCAAGGAAGCCGGGGTGCAGATCATCGGCGATGCCGCCACGCCTTATTTCTTCCAGCCTTATTCGCAAGGCAGTGCCCGTTCGATGCTCGGGTTGCCGATGCGCGCCACGTTGATCGGAACAGCGGGGAAACTGACGGCCGATTACGACATCGAAACGCTGTGCCGCGCATCGCCGGTCCTGAAAGAGCGTCATCCCTCATTGAAGCTGGTGCTGGCCGGGCCACGTGACGAAAGCCTGAAGAAGCTTCTGCACGAGGACATCATCGATCTCGGAATCCTGACCCAACAGCGATTGGCGTTGTTGTTCCGCGCCCTGGATGTGGGGGTCATCTGCGGCCGTAGGCAAGGTCATGATTCTCCGAGGGATTATCATGAAATGCTGGCCAGCGGCCTGCCGTTCGTAGCCGCCGAGACGGAAGAAGTGCTGCATCTGCTGGAGACCGTTCCCGAGTGCAGGTATGTCCGTGGCGATATGGAATCGCTGGTGGAGCGCGTGGACGCGCTGCTGAACATCCGGAGAAGGGGCGATCTTCCCGCCGCGACCTGGGATGAGCGCGCCCAGGCGTTGCAACAGTTCCTGTCGCAGGTGAAGGATGTCGCGGGCGGACCCGAATAAAACGGTTTGGCGCGTGAGCCCGATATTCCGGTCGCGTCGGTTGGGGCAATGCGAACAATTGCAGTATCTTTGACGGGTCTGACCTTATGGGAAATGTGAAATGAGCGCTGCGGCTTCAAGTAATCTGGTCGGGATCACGGGTATCGCCCGCCGCCTGGTGCAGGACGGCGTCCTGGACGAGACGGCCGCGCGCGAAGCGATGGCACAGGCGGCACAGGTCCGCAAGCCTCTGCCGCAGTGGTTTGCCGAGAAGAAACTGGTCGGCGCGCCGCAACTGGCGGCGGCGAACGCGATCGAATTCGGCATGCCGCTGCTGGATGCGACCGCGATAGATCCGAACCAGAACGCGATGAAGCTGGTCAGCGAAGAGCTGCTGCAGAAGCATCAGGTGTTGCCGCTGTTCAAACGCGGCGGCCGCCTGTACATGGGGATCAGCAATCCTACCCAAACCCAGGCATTGGACGAGATCAAATTCCACACCAATCTGGTGGTGGAGCCGATCCTGGTCGATGAAGACCAGATCCGCCACGTGCTGGAACAATGGTTGGCCAACAGCGACCAGATGAACAGTTCGCTGGGTGGGGACGACGACATCGGCACGCTCGAATTCGGAGCGGACGAAGATGTCAATGCCGCCTCCGATACGGGCGTGGATGCCAAGGGCGACGACACGCCGGTGGTGAAGTTCGTCAACAAGATGCTGACTGACGCGATCCGCAAAGGCGCATCGGATATCCATTTCGAGCCTTACGAAACCGACTACCGGGTGCGGTTGCGCATCGACGGCATTCTGAAGGTGGTGGCGCGTGCGTCGATCAAGTTGAACCAGCGCATCGCGGCACGCCTCAAGGTCATGGCGCAGCTGGATATCGCCGAAAAACGCATCCCGCAGGACGGACGCATCAAGCTCAATCTGTCCAAGACCAAGCAGATCGACTTCCGTGTCAGCAGCCTGCCGACGCTGTTCGGCGAAAAGATCGTGTTGCGCATCCTGGACAGCAGCGCCGCCAGGCTGGGGATCGACGTGCTCGGCTATGAGGCGGACCAGAAACAGCTGTTCCTGAATGCGATCGCCAAGCCGTATGGAATGGTGCTGGTGACCGGTCCCACCGGCTCCGGTAAAACGGTGTCGCTGTACACCGCGCTGGGCATTCTCAACGACGAGACGCGCAATATCTCGACCGTTGAGGACCCGGTCGAAATCCGTATGCCCGGAGTCAACCAGGTCCAGCAGAACACCAAGCGCGGCATGACCTTCGCCGCTGCCCTGCGCAGTTTCCTGCGCCAGGACCCGGACGTGATCATGGTCGGCGAAATCCGCGACCTGGAAACAGCCGAGATCGCCGTCAAGGCGGCGCAGACCGGTCACATGGTGTTGTCCACGCTGCATACCAACGATGCGCCGCAGACCATCGCGCGTCTGATGAACATGGGCGTGGCGCCGTTCAACATCACCAGCTCGGTCACGCTGGTGATCGCGCAGCGTCTGGCGCGACGCCTGTGCACGCAGTGCAAGGTTCAGGTCGAACTGCCGGAGCATGCATTGCTGGCCGAAGGGTTCAGCGAGGAAGAGATCAAGGCCGGACTGGAGATCTATGACGCCAAGGGCTGCGACGAATGCACCGAAGGCTACAAGGGACGTACCGGTATCTATCAGGTGATGCCGATGACCGAGGAGATCCAGGGCATCATTCTGCAGGGCGGAAGCGCGATGGACATCGCGGAGGCGGCCCAGCGCGATGGCATCCGCGATCTGCGCCAGTCGGCCCTGTGGAAGGTCAAGCAGGGCGTCACCAGCCTGGCTGAGATCAACCGCGTCACCAAGGACTGATCTCCGGAACGATTTATGACGCCGGATTCCGTCAAGCGGAGTCCGGCGTCGCGCATCATCGATGCGATTGATGTCGCGCCCGGGGTTCTCGGGGCGATCAATACAGGCGCCGATCCTGCGGCGTCGGCGGATTCCACTGGTACAGCCAGGTCTCGGTCAGCGCCTGCCCGTCATGGCGCAGGAAAAGGCGGATGTCGATCTGGTCCGTACCGGTTTCCGGCGGCACGATATCGAACATGGCGCGGTAGCCGCCGTCGATTTCGTGCAGTCGCCATGCCGAGGCGATTTCCGCGCGGCCGCGCGCGACCTCCAGCACGGGTTCCACCTTGGCGTCCCTTGGCAGGGATTGCAGCGTCTCGCCGACGAAATCGACCGCGAAACGCCAGGAGAAGTATTCCCGCTTCTTGCCGATGACGCCGCCCAGGCCGGTGCGGGTGGCCACGCATTCGGCCAGCGGCGGACGTACCGCCGCGCGCGATCCCCAGTACAGACGATAGCCATAGAGCAATTCCTGTCCGGCCTGCGGTTTTTCTGCCGGGTTCCAGAACGCGACGATGTTGTCGAAGGTCTCGTCGACGGTCGGGATTTCCACCAGTTGCACCGAGCCCCGGCCCCAGCCGTGTTTCGGCTCGACCCACAGGCATGGCCGCCTGTCGTAGAAGACGCCGTCATCCTGGTAATGGTCGAAATTGCGGTCGCGTTGCAGCAACCCGAAACCGCGCGGGCCATCGTCCACGAACATGTTGAATCGCAGGTGTTCGGGATTGCCCAGCGGCCGCCAAATCCATTCGCCGCTGCCCGTGTACATCGACAGGCCATCGCTG
The DNA here is from genome assembly GCA_031263725.1 of Lysobacteraceae bacterium. Taxonomy (GTDB): domain Bacteria; phylum Pseudomonadota; class Gammaproteobacteria; order Xanthomonadales; family Xanthomonadaceae; genus JAITWM01. The sequence continues at coordinate 16,079 of JAISFF010000069.1, forward strand.
TCGTGTATTTCCGGACGCCAGTCCCAACCCATCCGGCGATCGTTCTCGCCTACCTGATACATGCTGGTGCAGGGCGCGATGCCCAGCCTTTCGATCTGCGTGCGCGGATACAACGCGCAATCGATATCCATCAGCAGCGGTTCGCCCGGCGTAATCACGAAGCGATAGGCGCCCGTGGTGCTGGGCGAATCGAGCAGAGCGTAGACCACCACGGTTTCGGAAGCCGGACTGGGCCGTTCCAGCCAGAAGGCGACGAAATCGGGGAATTCCTCGGCCCGGTTCATCCCGGTATCGATGGCCAGCCCGCGCGCGGACAGGCCGAACTGGCCCTCGCCGCCGACGGCGCGGAAATAGCTGGCGCCCAGGAAGGCGGCGAAGTCGCGGTCGCTGTGGCGCGGGGTCAGGCGGAAACCGGCGAAGCCGAGGTCCTGCGGCATTCGCGCGTTGCGCAGGCCGCTGTTGCCGTAGTCGAAGGCGGCCGGGTCGTAAGCCAGTTCCTGCGCCATGCCGTTGTTCAGTTCGTAGATCCGCACCGAGGATTTGAAGTACATGCCCAGATGGAAAAACCATGCCCGGATGCGGGTGTCGTCGCCGGCCCACAGCGCGTGATCGGCGCGGTAGCGGATCGACTGGTACTGGTTCCAGTTCATGCGGGCGACGGCTTCGGGCAGGCGCGTGTTGCGCGGCGGGTATGCGGCCCCCGCCAGCGCGCGCGCCTGTCCCTTGAGCGATGCATAGTCGAATGCCTGCGCTTGTCCGAGCCGGCGCAGATCCGCGGCGTCGGCGGGCTTGCTCAACAGCGCGGCGGGTAACGGCAGGCTCAGCGAAGCCAGCGCCACGGAGGCATTCTTGAGGAACAGGCGACGATCCATGGATGGAGGTCCTTTCGGGAGGGGCTATTGATCATAATCGGCACGACGCTGTCGATCATCCGTGATCGCGCCGATGCCAGGCGGGCATTCACGCCCGCCGGATCAGCGTTGGCAATGGCCGCACCAGACGCTGGCGCGCTGACCGATGCTGGCATGGCGCAATGGCCGGCCGCAGCGCCTGCACGGCTCACCTTCGTGGCCATAGACCTGCAACTCCTGTTCGAAATAGCCCGGCATGCCGTCGGGCTGGATGAAATCGCGCAGGGTGGTGCCCCCGCGCGCGATCGCGTGACCGAGGATGTCCTTGACCGCATTCGCCAGCGCCGCATAGCGTTCGCGCGAGATTCTGCCGGCGGCCCGGCCGGGCGCGATGCCGGCCTGGAACAGGCTTTCCGCCGCGTAGATGTTGCCGACGCCGACAACGATCCGCTGATCCATGAGAAACGTCTTCACCGGCGCGCGGCGACCGCGGCTGAGCCGGAACAGGTAGTCGCCATCGAATTGTTCCGAAAGCGGCTCCGGCCCCAGGTCCCGCAGCAGCTCGTGTGTTTCGCCATCGGCTTGCCACAGCAGGCAGCCGAAGCGGCGCGGATCGTTGAAGCGCAAGGCCAGGTCCGATTCCAGGACGAAATCGAAATGATCGTGGGTGCCGGGCCTGGTCTTGGCCGGCACCATGCGCACGCTGCCGGACATGCCCAGATGCACGATGGCGCTGCCGTTGGCGGTATCGATCAGCAGATACTTGGCCCGCCGCCGCACTTGCAGGATTTTCTGTCCGGTCAGCCGGACGCGGATCTCGCCGGGGATCGGCCAGCGCAGATCGGGACGCCGCAATATCACCTGCCGGATGCGCCGATCCAGCAGATGTGGCTCCAGTCCCTGGCGGGCGGTCTCGACTTCTGGCAATTCAGGCATGGATATTCCGGAAATGAAATGACAGCGATATGGACATCCGTTTCGTCTTGATGGGGTCGGCGCGACGGGGATCAATATCGGCCGTGCCGGCATCGGTTCATGCGGCCGATGCCTATCTGCCATCGGCGCCCATGTCCACCGTCGCCAGATAGGTGTCTCCCTCGTTCCAGACCTTGACCGGGCCATCGAAGGTGGCGGAAAGGTGTTCCGAGGTCAACCACTGTTCGCGCGGGCCGTCGCCGATGATCCGGCCATCGCGCATCAGGACCACGCGCTCGATCTCGGGCACGATTTCCTCGATACGATGAGTCACCAGAACCAGCGTGATGCCCTGCTGCGCCAGCCGGCGCATGGTATCGACCAGGCGCTGCCGCGCGATCAGGTCCAGACCGGTGGTGGGTTCGTCGAGCAGCAGTGCCTGCGGGCCGTTGACCAGCGCCCGGGCGATCAGCGCGCGCCGCGCCTGGCCCGCGGACAGCTCGCTGTAATACCGCGACAGCAGGTGCAGGGCATCGACCTGTTCCAGTGCCTGCCGCGCACGCTCCCGCATTTGTTCCTCGATTTCGCGGAACGGCGGTACCACCAGCGTGGCGAAGAATCCGGACAGTACGGTCTGCTCGACCGTGAGATGCGGCATGTCGGCCAGATCGAGGCTCAGGTCGCCGGTGACGATACCCAGTTGCGAGCGCAACTGATCGATTTTCCAGCGCGCATGGCCCAGCACGGTCACCGCCGGTTCGTCGCCCGTGCGCGCCAGCGGGTACAACTCGCGGGTGATCAGCTTGATCAGGGTGGATTTGCCGCACCCGTTGGGTCCCAGGATGGCGGTGTGTTGTCCTTGTTCGATGCACAGCGACATCTCGTGCAGTACCCGGACCTGGCTGCGGACGACGCTGGCGCGGTCGAGCCTGATCAGCGCTGGACGCGATGAATCCCGTGCGGGAATGGTGACGGCTTGATTCATGTTGTTGTGAAGACTGGAGTGAAGGGGAACCCACGCACCTGGCGTCCATACGCCGGCGACGGGTGAAGTTTTGCGGGGCAACCGCCATTATGTCGCAACCTGTCTCGATTATCGGCAGTGCCTCGGCTTGAATTTGCCGTGCCCTGGCCTGGTGACAGGCGAACGTTGGTAGTTGTTTGAAACATATGCATTTCTACTCGTATCCCGATCAGGTCGGGGGCTTTCGCATTCCCGCCCGTGGTGTCCGTGTCCGCCTGAATCTCAAACTGGGACACTGCCCGATTATCGGGATGCGCTTTCTCTTCAAGGAGCCATCGCGACATGTCCGACTCATTGCACGACTTCCTAACGGGAGGCGTTACCGGCCTCGATTGGCCGGGATTGCTGCTGGTGCTGCTGGCGTTCGTGCAGCTGACCATCTTCGCCGTCACGCTGTACCTGCATCGCAGCCAGACCCACCGCGCGGTAGAGTTCCATCCGGTCATCGCGCATTTTTTCCGCTTCTGGTCGTGGCTGACCACCTCGATGATCACCCAGGAATGGGTGGCGATCCATTGCAAGCATCACGCCAAGGTCGAGACCGAGGAGGATCCGCACAGCCCGCAATACAAGGGCGTACGCAACGTGTTCCTGGGTGGTGCGGAACTGTACCGGGCCGCGCGGCAGGCGCGTGGGGACATCGAGCGCTACGGCAAGGGCACGCCTGAAGACTGGATCGAGCGGCGCGTCTACACGCCCCATGCGAACCTTGGCCCGATCTCGCTGCTGGCGATCGAGATCGTCCTGTTCGGTATTCCGGGCATCGCGATGTGGGCGATCCAGATGATGTGGATTCCCTTCTGGGCGGCCGGCGTCGTCAACGGCCTGGGCCATTACTGGGGCTACAGGAATTTCCAGTCGGATGACGCCTCCACCAATCTGGTGCCCTGGGCGGTCTGGATCGGCGGCGAGGAATTGCACAACAACCACCATGCCTTTCCCCGTTCGGCACGGTTCTCGATGCGCCGCTGGGAATTCGACATCGGCTGGATGGCGATCCGCATGCTGCGGTTCTTCGGCCTGGCCAAAGTGCTCTGGGTCGCGCCGCATCTGAACATCAGGCCCAATATCCACGTTCCGGACATGGAAACGCTGAAAGCGCTGCTGGCGCATCGTTTTCACGCCATGACCGACTTCTATCGCAGCGTGCTGATGCCGACCTTGCGCGAGGAGGCGCGGAGCACGGGCAAGAAGCTGCGCCACCTGAAGCCGCCGCGCCGTATCCGTCACAGTCTGGTCAACGATGGCCATTGGCTGAAGCCCGATGCCCGCGAGCAGTTGCATCGATGGGTGTCGCAACGGCCGCAGATGCAACTGCTGATGGGCTACCACTCCCGACTGGCGGCCCTGCTGGAAGCGCGCAGCCACGATGCGATGGAGCGGGTCCGGCAACTGCGCCAGTGGTGCCAGGAGGCGGAGAGCAGCGGGATTCGCGTATTGCAGGAATATGCCGCGCGGCTGAAGGGCTATGCCTTGGCCAAAAGCTGACCGCCGTGTCGCCGTAAAGAGCAAGGTGTACGCGATGGAGGCTTGGGGGCGTCAATATGGGCGACGATAGGCGGATTTTCCCGAATTTGTGTATGTGATCGATCTGGTTGTGGCGATTGCCACGACCGGGTATTCCACCTCGGCCAGGAAATGGCGCTTTTGCGCGGACAGGCCATTGATTTGAGTCAATGCCTGACCCGTAGGCAACGGTACGCTGCCACTAACCGTTAAGAGGAGAGGCGAGCATGCACCCAATATTGCGCGAAATATTCATGGAACCGGTAGGCTGGCTGGCCATCGGTGGCAGCATCATCATGGTGGCTTGCGGCCTGTGGGTTGCGATTTACGTCGGCAGAAAGGTTCGCGAAGAAGAAAAGCAGAATCAGAAGAAGTAAGCGTCAGTTCTGCCGTACCGTATTCGTGACGGACGGGGCTTGTCTCCGCCTGAAAGATTGGGTGTTTGCCGCCATCATCGAAGACTCGATCGATTGCCCGGGCATGCTTGCATGTCCGGGCAATTGCATTGAGGACGAATGACGGATGGTCGGGCGGTACGGCATTGCAGGGGTCGCCGATGGATAATGCGGTCCGTTTCGGCATGGGGCGGGGGGCTCAAGTGTCCGGGTTTCGATTTCTTCGTCTGATCGCGCTTCTTCCATGCCTGTCACCATTGACTGCGACCGCACAGCCCATCCAGACATTGAACGAATACCTGCAGCGCATGGACCAGTGACCTCCACCCCAAAGTGATACCCCCCCTAAAGTAGAAAATTCGACATTTTGGATTGGAGTTGAAACTGCGCTGCATACTCGGCTGGCGGGATATCGCCGATGGCCGAGTGGGTGCGGAAATGATTGTAATCCTGTCTCCAGCTTTCGATCTTCTGGCGTGCATCCTCCCGTGACAGGAACCAATGGGTGTTGAGGCATTCGTCGCGGAAACTGCCGTTGAAGGACTCGATGAACAGGTTGTCGGTAGGTTTGCCGGGGCGCGAGAAGTCCATGACCACTCCGTGCTCGTAGGCCCAGCGATCCATCGGCAGTGAAGCGAATTCACTGCCGTTGTCGGTCTGGATGCGTTGCGGCGTCCTGCGTTCTTGCCGAAGTTGTGTAGAACCTATCTCAAAATCGTGAACAGGCATGGAAGGTCTGTAAAATAGGCAAATGCTGAAGATTTCCGACGCGCACTGGGACCGGATCAAACATCACTTTCCGGAGGAGAACATTCCGGATGGCCGCCCTGGTCGCAAGCCGGTGCCGACCAGACAGGTGCCCGATGCGGTGCTGTGGATTCTGAACACGGGCGCGCAATGGAAGATGCTTCCGCAGTCGTATCCGAACTACAAGACGGTACATCGGCGCTTCCAGGCGTGGGCGCAGCAGGAGGTTCTGCGTGGCATTCTGACCGATCTGGCGAACGAACTGCGCGAGCAGGATTTGCTGGATATCTCCGAGTGCCACATGGACGCGACCTTTGCCAACGGTCGCGGTGGCGGATTGGAGATTGGCAACACGAAGTGCGGAAAAGGCGTGAAAATCATGGCGATCGTGGACCGTGCTGGCCTGCCGCTGTCGGTGAGCACGCATGCAGCGAACCACCACGAAGTGAAGCGGGTGCAATTGAGCTTCGACTTCTACATGATCGAAGCGATGCCGGAAGTGCTGATTGGCGACCGGGCCTACGATAGTGACGACCTCGATGATGATTTGAGCGGCAAGGGGATCAAGAGGATCTCGCCGCGCCGCAAGAATCGGAAGAAGCCGAAGACGCAGGACGGTCGGCAACTACGCCGGTACAAGCGGCGCTGGATCGTGGAGCGGTTCTTTGCGTGGATGAAACACAAGCGCCGACGGTTGAACC
>JAISFF010000057.1 GCA_031263725.1 Lysobacteraceae bacterium
AACGAGGAAAAAGGCGTAAAGCAGAACGAATACATCTTCGTGGTGCAGGGGAAAATGGACGATCCCGGCATGATGCGCGCAATGCTGCCTTTACAGCAGGCAGCCAATACGCCGGTGGAGGAAAGCCTGGAGAGGGTGCGCCAGATCGAGCAGCGCCAGCAGCAGGAAGCCCTGGCCCAGCAGCAGACGCAGCATAAGGATAGCCCGATGCAGGATGATCCGTCGCAGGGAGGACCGAAACTGGTGCGGTGAGCCTGAAGGAAACCTCGAACTGTACCTGGGGTTCTCCTGAACCCGCTCCCATGAGAACGGACGCCGAGAAGCATAGGGTCAAGGCGCTTGCTCCCGCTTTTGCGCATAGTCGCCGGATGACACGTAGCCGAGAGCCGGGCGCAGGTGAGCGGGATCGTGGAAGCCATGGATATAGCGGGCAATGGATCTGTCTCGACGCGTCTGATCTGCGCGTGCCGGGAAGCACTTCACACAGACTTCAAACCCGGCTCAACCCGTGGCCACATTGGCCATTCATGCTTGCCCTGTCTTCCTCCCTGGGCGAATAGCCATGAACTTCCTGAAAACCCTGCTGCGCGTGACGATCATCGGCGGCCTGATTCTGATGCTGTTGATTTCGTTGCTGATGATCCGCGGCGTCGTCACCGACCGCACCCGCTATCGCACCGAAGCGGTACAGCGTGTATCCGATAGCATGGCGGGCAGCCAGCAGCTACTGGGACCGTTGCGGATCGTTCCGTGGACGCTGACGCAGGAAATCGAAACCACCGACACGAACGGGCGCAAGCAGACGGAGACCCGCAGTACTTCCGGCTATCTGGCGCAGGCGCCGAAGACGTTGGATGTCGATGGCAGCCTGAAGCCGGATACGCGGCGCATCCGCCTGTACGATGTGCGCATCTACGAGTTCCAGTCCAAGCTGAAGGCGGCTTTCGAGCCATATTCGGTCGCCGCCATGCCGGGTTTGCGTTATGGTGACCCCTATATCGTGATCGGTGTCGAGGATATGCGCGGCCTGGTGGGCATTCCCGCGCTGCGTCTGAACGGACAGGCATTGATGATGGAGCCGGGAACCGGCGATCTGGGCGGATCGTTCAACGGTATGCATGCCATGCTGCCATCGACGGGGGCCGATGCGACGGATGGGCAGGCGCATATGCTCAAACTGGCCGCGCAGGAGTTCGAGCTGGACATGAACCTGCTCGGCACCGAATCGCTGGCGATATCGCCGATCGCCGACAGCAACCGTATCGATCTGCGTTCCTCATGGCCGCACCCGTCCTTCCTCGGCCGGTTCCTGCCGAACGAGCGGCATATCGATGCGGGCGGCTTCACCGCGCATTGGGAAATTTCGTCGCTTGCCAGCAACGCGTTTGCGCAGGTCGCCGGGCCGGCTTACACCCGCCGCGTTTCCTCGATCACCGGCGAAGAAAACCTCGTCGTTCTGGATATGGCGGCCATCCAGGAAACGGGGCATTGGTCGATGCCCCGGCTCAGCTCGGTCGATAAGATCAATGTCAATCTGGTCGAGCCGGTCGATGTGTATACGCAGGCCGATCGCGCCACCAAATACGGCGTCCTGTTCGTGATACTGACCTTCGTTGCCTTCATGCTGTTCGAACTGATCAAGCGGTTGCCGATCCACCCGCTGCAATATCTGTTGGTGGGACTGGCGCTGGCGATCTTCTTCCTGCTGCTGCTGAGCTTGTCCGAGCACATGATGTTCTGGAAGGCTTACCTGATCGCGGCGGCGGCCTGCATCGTCCTGCAGTTCTTCTATCTGAGCGGGGTGCTGAAAAGTTGGCTGCGTGCGGCAGGCTTCGCCACGATGCTGACTGCGCTCTACGGAGTGCTGTACGGCCTGCTGGTGTCCGAGGACAACTCGCTGCTGATGGGCTCGCTGTTGCTGTTCGGCGTGCTGGCCGCCATCATGGCGCTGACCCGCAAGCTGGACTGGTACCAGATCACCTCTTCGCTGCGCTGAGGGAGGGCAACGATGAACCTCATTCAAAGCGGCAACGTGGGGGTTCCCGATTCCACGATCATGGCACGGGTCGGATACCCGCGGGACGGCAAGGACGCCATGCCGGACGCGGGACGCTGGACCGAACCGATGCAGTCACCTGGCCACGCCGGCATCCTGCGAAGACTGCGCGCCATCCTGCCGGACTTCATCGAGACGGAAAGTGTGGTCGATTGCAGCAACGATCCGCTGTATTCGATCCGGCGGGCACTGCGGGGAGCCGAGCCTGGTCTGTGTAATTTCGTTTCGGTCACGCTGCGGCTTTCGACAAACTGCGTCAGGCATATCCGCGATCGGGGGCCAAGCAACTCGGGGCGTGGGTTTTCCGATATCGCACCGACGGCCGTCCAGTGTCTTTTCGGAAACTGGCGTGCCGCGACTTCCCCGCAATGGGCGCAGTTGCTTGGCTGCCGCCGCTTCGATCATGCCGCCGCCTATCTGTCGGCATTGCCCGAACCGGATATGCCAGTGCCACTGATGCCCCAGTGTCCATACGCCTATTGCAGTCATGCCGGCAAGGCGATCCTGGTCCTGGTACCGGACCAGGAACAGGCGATCTTCCGGGCATGGATCTGACCGGGTCCGTTGCCGAAAACCGTACGACCGTTTTCAGGGGGGATGTGGCGCGGAAGGAATGACCCGATGAGATATTCCGCGCCACATTCTTTTTCTTCGCAACGGATTGCCGGCAAGGGGCGGCCGCGATACTGCCTATGTTTCTCGTGGCTTTGCAGGCAGCGAATGAAAAGCGTAACCCTGTCGGCGCGATCATTGATTCCTTACAGTGCGCGTTTGCCGGCGTCGCCGGGGATTTCGCGGACCAGGCGCGGCACCAGGTAGCCGGACAGGCGCGAATGCAGTTCGGCATGCAAAAGCTTTGCACGCTCGTCCGGGACTTCGAAATGCGCGACTCCCTGGACGCGGTCCAACTGATGCAGGTAGTAGGGCAGCACGCCGGCGGCAAAGCCGCGTTCACTCAACTCCGCCAGTGCGTGCACATTGTCGTTGACGCCACGCAGCAGCACCGCTTGGTTCAACAAGGTGACACCAGCGCCTCTCAATGCGGCCAGGGCGGCATCCACGCTGTCGTCGAATTCATTGGCGTGATTGGCATGGATGACGAAGGAGACCGGCCAGGGCAGGGACGCCAGCCATTGCAGCAGGGCTGCGTCGATGCGTTCCGGCAGTACGACAGGCAACCGGCTATGGATGCGCAGGCGGCGGATGTGTCCGATCCGACGCAAGCCATCGGTCAGTTCGGCGAGTTTGGAGGTAATCACCGACAGCGGATCGCCGCCGGACAGGATCACTTCGTCGATGCCTGGATTGGCGCGGACGGTTTCGATGGCATCGCGCCAATGGTCGCGGGCGGCATTCTCGTCGGCATAGGGGAAATACCGGCGGAAGCAGTAGCGGCAGTGGATGGCGCAACTGCCGGTGGCGATGAGCAGCGCCCGGCCGTGGTATTTGCGGATCACCCCGGCGGCCGCGCGGGCCTGCGTATCGCCGACCGCATCGAGACTGAAGCCGGGAGCCAGGCGCATCTCCTCGTCGATCGGCAGGACCTGGCGCAACAGCGGGTCGTGCGCTTCGCCCCGGCGCATCCGCTTCACATAGCCTTGCGGAACCCGCAACGGAAACTGTTCGGCGGCTGTCTTCGAGATGCGCGCGGCGATTTCCTCCAGCCGCAGCCGCGACAGGAGCTTATAGGGGTCATTGATGGAATCCCGCCATGCCGATTGCCAGTCCGTTCGTAGGGGCATCGGTACCGAAGGAGGCGCTGGCTGCATGGACACGGGGGCTGAGGTTATCATGTATGGCTATCTTGAAGACCCGCGGTGGCGCGGGTTCGTCCATTCTATCCATCCGGCCGCGGTCCTGTACGGCGGCCTTGGTTTCTCCCAGAGGAGTTTGCATGGCCAGCTACGGCATGAACGATGTCAAGAACGGGATGAAAATCCTGGTCAACAACGAACCGGCGATCATCACCGACACCGAATACGTCAAGCCGGGCAAGGGCCAGGCGTTCACCCGCGTCAAGTATCGTCTGATCCGCTCGGGCCGGGTGCAGGAAATCACTATGAAGAGCACCGATTCGGTCGAGGCCGCCGACGTGATCGATACCGACATGCAATACCTGTACAGCGATGGCGAATATTGGCATTTCATGCAGCCGGAGACCTTCGAGCAGGTCCAGGCGGACAAGGCCGGCATGGGCGAGACCCACAAGTGGCTGAAAGGCGAGGAAGACTGCGTGGTGACGCTGTGGAACGGCACTCCGATCGCGGTGCAGCCGCCGAATTTCGTCGAGCTGAAGATCACCGAGACCGATCCGGGCGTCCGTGGCGACACCTCGGGCGGCGGCGGCAAACCGGCCACGCTGGAGACCGGCGCGGTGGTCCGCGTGCCGTTGTTCGTCGGCCAGGATGAGGTCATCAAGGTCGATACGCGCACCGGCGAATACGTCTCGCGGGTGAAGTGACCCGATGACGCAGGCGCAACGGCCCGAGCCTTGCGATTTCCTGATCGAAGCCGGGTTCGTGGTTCCGGTCGAACCTCTGGGCGTGGTGCTGCAGGACCACGCCGTGGCGGTGACGGACGGGGAAATCGTCGCGGTGATGCCCATTGCCGAAGCGCGCCGGCGCTTCGCCGCCACGGAAACGGTGCAGCGGCCGGATGCGGCGCTGATTCCGGGCTTGGTCAACGCGCATACGCACAACCCGATGACCCTGTTGCGCGGAATCGCCGATGATCTGCCGCTGATGGTCTGGCTGCGGGAACACATCTGGCCGGCGGAAGCTGCGGTGATGGGGCCGGAATCCGTCGCCGACGGGGTCGGCCTGGCGATCGCCGAGATGCTGCGCGGCGGCACCACTTGCTGCAACGAGAACTACTTCTTTCCCGATGTGCAGGCCGTGGTGTACAGGCGGCACGGCTTCCGTGCGGTGATCGGATTGCCGATCATCGACTTCCCCACCGCCTGGGCGCAAACCGCCGACGAGTATTTCGAGCGCGCCGTCGAAGTGCACGACCAATGGCGCGGCGATGCCCTGATCGGCACGGCGTTCGCGCCGCATGCGCCCTATACGGTCGGCGATGCCAATTTCGAGCGTATCCGGGTCCTGGCCGACCAGTTGGACATTCCGGTGCATCTGCATACGCACGAGACGGCGCAGGAAGTGGCCGATTCCGTGCAATTGCATGGGCAGAGGCCGCTCGCGCGCCTGGATCGCCTGGGTCTGGTCAACGATCGCCTGATCGCGGTGCACATGACCCAGCTCGCCGAGGCCGAAATCGAGCTGTGCGCCGAGCGCGGTGTATCGGTGGTGCATTGCCCGGAGTCGAACCTGAAGCTGGCTTCCGGATTCTGTCCGGCCGGCGCGCTGCAAAGGGCCGGGGTCAATCTGGCCATAGGCACCGACGGTTGCGCCAGCAACAACGATCTGGACATGTTCGGCGAAACCCGCACTGCCGCCTTGTTGGCGAAGGCGGTTGCCGGCGATGCCACCGTCCTGAATGCGGCGGTGGCGCTGCGTGCGGCGACGCTGGGCGGCGCGCGCGCCATCGGGCTGGGCGCGCGGATCGGCTCGATCGAGCTGGGCAAACGCGCGGATCTGGCCTGCGTCGACCTGTCCATGATCGAAACGCAGCCGCTGCATCATGTCCTGTCGCAGCTGGTTTATGCCGTGGGCCGGCATCAGGTGACCGATGTCTGGATCGACGGACGCCGCCGCATGGCGGCGCGGGAACTGGTCGACATCGATCTCGCCCAGGTGGCGGCCAATGCCAGACAATGGCGCGCACGCATCGCGGTCGGCGGCGGTTGAAGCGCTGGCCAGGGCGCGTCCTGTGCCGTCCGAGGCCTCGAATTTTCAGAAGCCGGATACGAAACGGTTTTCAGGAGCCATATCAATGAACGCAACTTCCGGATCGCAATCCGTGTCATCGCAGAACTTCCGCCAGGAGGAAATCGATCGCTTCGGCGCGCTCGCGCAGCGGTGGTGGGACCCGGACGGTCCGCAGAAAGCCTTGCATGCATTGAATCCGGTACGTCTGGACTATGTCCGTGAGCAGGTCACGCTTTCGGGCGAGCCGGTGCTGGATGTCGGTTGCGGTGGCGGGCTGTTCAGCGAAGCATTGGCGCGGGAAGGCGCGCGAGTCACCGCGATCGATCTGTCGCCGGAACTGATCAAGGTCGCGTGCCTGCACAAGCTGGAATCCAATCTGGATGTCGCCTACGAAGTGCAATCGGTGGAGTCGCTCGCGGCCGAACGCCGCGGTCAGTTCGCCGTGGTCACCTGCATGGAGATGCTCGAACACGTGCCCGATCCGGCCGCCATCATCGCAACCTGTGGAAAACTGCTGCGTCCGGGAGGACGCCTGTTCCTGGCGACGTTGAACCGTACCCCGGCGGCGTTCGCCCTGGCGGTGGTCGGCGCCGAGTATGTGGCGCGCCTGTTGCCCAAAGGCACGCACCACTACCGCGATTTCATCAAGCCCTCCGAACTGGGCCGCTGCCTGCGCGATGCCGGGCTGGAACTGGAGAATGTCTCGGGCGTCGCCTATGCGCCCTGGCGGGGCGGCGCGCGACGTTCCGACTGCACCCAGGTCAACTATCTGGCTTGCGCGCGAAAGCCGGATACGGCGCGATGATCCGAAACGATTCCGGCGCGGCGTCGTTTCCGCTGGTCGCCCTGTTCGATCTGGATGGCACGCTGGTCGACAGCGCTCCGGACATGCTGGCCACCGCCAATCGCATGCGTGCCGCGCACGGGATGGAGCCGATGGCGCTGCCGCAGTTGCGGCCGCATGTGTCGAAGGGTTCGCGGGCGATGCTGGCCGCCGCTTTCCCGCATTGGGAGATTGAAGCAACCATTGCGAGGGTGCCCGAGTTCCTGCGCATCTATCAGGAGGAGCTGGGCCGCCACAGCGCCGCGTTCGCTGGCATCGAAGAACTGCTACAAGAGATGGAACAGGCCGGAAACCGCTGGGGCATCGTCACCAACAAGCCGGAGTACCTTGCCCGCGATGTGGTACGCAAGCTGGGCTGGCAATCCCGCTGCGCCGTATTGATCGGCGGGGACAGCCTGAGCGAGCGCAAACCGCATCCCTTGCCATTGCGGGAAGCGGCGCGACGAATGGATGCATCGATCGCCGAGTGCGTCTATGTCGGCGATGACGAACGCGACATCCAGGCGGCGCGGGCGGCGGGAATGGCATCGATCGCGGTGCTGTGGGGATACCGGCTGGAACAGGACCCGCCTACCGAATGGGGCGCCGGCAGACTGGCCGAACAGGTCGGGCAGTTGCGTGATCCCGCATTCTGGCCCCGGTCTGCCTGATACGCCGGAAGCGCGCCGATGAACGATTCGATCATGAGCGACTCGACCGCATTGGGCGGGTTCGTACGCAAATGGCAGGAACGCTGGCCGGAATGGCGCGTGGCCGAAGTATTCGTGCCGGCCGAAAGCAAGGAATCCGTGTTCGCGTGGTTCGCGTTGTTGCAGGAGTTCGATGACGCATTCGCGGCCCACGGCGATCCCTTGCCGGCCGACGCCAAACTGGGCTGGTGGAGCCAGGAATTGCAGCAGTGGCAGGAGAAACGGTCGCGGCATCCATTGGGACGTATCCTGGAGCCGCTGCATGCGCCGTGGGCTGAGCTGGCCACTGCACTGGCATGCCTGCCCGAATCGCGGACGTTCGCCTTGGACTCCGATGCCATGCGGGCCGGACTGTGGGACTATGGTGCCGTGGTAGCCAGGATCGAGATGGCGCTGTTTGGCGGCGGCGAGGTCTTGACTGATGATGTCGGCGGGATGATCGTCCAACATACGCTGGCCATCAGGTTGATGAAGCCGGATGGGGCGGAAGAGGCGGCCGATGCCACTGATTCAAACAAACGAACACGGCAACGATCGGCTGCGGAATGGCTGCGGCACTGGCCGTGCCCGGCCAATGCCTGCGTGCCTCGAAAGCTGCAATCGGCCTTGATACGACAGCGTTTGCGGCGTTATGCCGAGGGCCGGGAGCCGTTGGCCGCACCCGGTTCGATACCGATGCTGTGGCGGATGTGGCGCTCCGCGCGTGGCAGTCGATGGAACAGGCTGTAACGATTTGTCATAACCAATTGATGTCCGACCGATTACAATTCGTCCCCGAATGGTACTGATTCCAGACAATCGCATGACCTTGAACGAACACAGCACGTCCCGTGGCGCGGTGCTCCCTGATGTGGCTCATCAATCCGTATCGTTGGCGCGGACGCTGGACTGGGTCGGAATGGAACATATCGCGCTGCCGGTCCGGGTGGATGACGGAATGAGTGAATCCACCCTGGTCGATGCCAGCGTGGACCTGTTCGTCAATCTGGTCCGGCCCGCCGAGCGTGGCATCCATATGTCGCGCCTGTACCTGCGCTTGCAGGAGGTATTGGCCAATCGGACCATCGAACCGGCTGGTCTGCGGGGAGTGTTGCAGGCCTGCGTGGAATCGCAGGGCGCCCTGTCTTCGGCGGCGCGGATCAAGCTGCGCTATAACGCACTGTTGCAGCGGAAGGCGCTGGAAAGCGGCAACAAGGGCTGGAAGCGTTATCCGATCGAGATCGATGCGGTGCTCAATGGCGGCAACATGCAGTTGACGCTGGGGTTGTCGGTGGAGTATTCGAGCACCTGTCCGGCTTCGGCGGCCTTGTCGCGCCAGGTCACGGCCGAACGCTTCGCTGAGCGGTTCGCGGATGCCTCGGTTTCGGCCGCGGCGGTGCGAGATTGGCTGGCTTCGGAGCAGGGAATGGCGGCTACCCCTCATGCACAGCGCAGCCGCGCTCAGGTGTATCTGAAATTGCTTCCCGATGTGAAGACATTGCCCTTGTCGGGATTAATCGATGCATTGGAGGCGGTGCTGGGGACCCCGGTGCAGACCGCGGTCAAACGCGAGGACGAGCAGGCTTTTGCCCGGCTCAACGCACAGAACCTGATGTTCTGCGAAGATGCGGCGCGGCGCGTGGCCTCGGTGCTGGCGGCCGAACCGGCGACCGAATACTTCGAAGCGACCGTATCGCACTATGAGAGCCTGCATCCTCACGATGCGGTGGCCAGGGTCAGCGGAGCGGGGCCTGCGGCGATGCCGCGGGTTGGATGATCGATGAAAAGGCCGGCATGCATGCCGGCCTTTTCTTTCTGTGTATCGTTCGATGAAGCGGCTTTCGGGAATGCGCCACAGGTGCGGCGCGTCCTTTCAGAACTTGATGAGCGGCGCTTCGATCTTCGGCAGCAGGCGCGACGTGAAGTACTTGTCCTGATAGTACTTGATCTTCTCGCACAGCACCGGATGCGGGATGCCCTCGTACAGGAACACTTCCTTGTCGAAGCCCATCGCCTTCAGTTCCTGCGGCAGCATCAGGGCGCGGCGCTCTTCCGATTCGCTGCGCGAGACATCGCGGCCACGGGTGATGTTTTCCTTGCGTACGGTGGTATAGCCGAGCATTTCGGAATAGTCGTTGGCGTCCTGCTGTTCGCGCGGAGCGTACAGGATCTGCAGCGCATGGTTGGTGATGATGGTGCGCGAAACATCCTTGCCGTAGGTGGAGTCCAGTTGCGCCATGCTCTGGATGATCGGCAACAGACGGATGTTGTAGCCGGCCATGTAGGAGACGGCGGTGGCGATGATGTTCACCCTGCCGATGGAGGTGAACTCGTCCATCAGCAGCAGGCACTGATGCTTGAGCTCGGGATTGTTCTGCGGCAGTTCCTTGGTGTTGAGGTTGATGACCTGGCTGAAGAAGAGGTTGATGATGAGCCGGCTTTCGGCCAGTTTGTTGGGCTGGATGCCGATGTAGATGGTCATCTTCTTCTTGCGCAGATCGGTCAGCAGGAAATCGTCGGCGCTGGTGGCCTTGTCCAGGATCGGGTTGATCCAGGCATTCAGCGGTTCCTTCAGGGTGCCCATGATCGAGGCGAACGTCTCGTCCGCCTGGGACAGCAGGTTGGAAAAGGCCGATTTCGCGTTGCTGCTGAGGAAGTTGCGCCTGGTCAGCCCCTGCAGATAAGCCTTCAGGTCGGTGCCGTCGCCGGACGACAGCTTGTAGATGCCGCCGATCGTCGGCGCACCGTGTTCGGCCGGGAAGCCGTGATTCTGGATATCGTCCCAGTTCTCGAACAGATACAGCGCAAAGGCCATGAAGGCGTTGCGGGCCTGACTGATCCAGAACTTCTGGTCGTCGGAAGCGTCCGGATACAGCATCGCGGCGATGCTCATCAGGTCGGAGACACGGAACGCCGGATCGCCGGAGACGTAATGCAACGGATTCCATCGATGCGTGCGGCGGTCCTCGGCGAACGGGTTGAACAGGAACACATCATGTCCTTGGCTGGCGCGCCAGCCGCTGGTCAGGTCGTAGTTTTCCTGCTTGATGTCCAGGACCACCATCGATTCCTGATAGTCGAGCAGGTTGGGGATGACGATGCCCACGCCCTTGCCCGAGCGGGTCGGCGCGGCCAGGATCACGAACTGCTGTCCGCCCAGGCGAATGATCTTGCCGTTGTACTTGCCCACGACGACGCCGTTCTTGCTCGGTTTGAGCATGCCGTGCTTGTTCAGGTCGCTGCCGTTGGCGAAACGGGCATCGCCGTGCATCGATTGCTTCTTTGGCTTGAACAGCAGGAACAGCGCGCCGCCCCATAGCGCAGCGGCAATGCCGAAGCCAATGTAGCCGGCCGCCTTGATCTTGCCGGCATAGGGCATGAAGTTCGGGTCGGACAACATCTTCGTGAACTTCAGGTAGGTGTCCCACTCCAGCGGTATCTGGCCCGGGCTGTACTTCAACAGCGTCAGCGTCAGATAACCTGACAGGTAGACACCGGCGACCCCTGCGAACAGGGTCAGAATCAGCGCGGTGATGAGTTTTGCTTTGGTAGACAAGGCCGGCTCCCCCAGCTATGTAGTCGTTGTTTGTTCGGTCCCGAAAGGCGGGACACATTCCCGGAATGTCGCATTGCCGGCAGGCTTGGCGGACCTGGACCATCGACCGGCGCTGCATGGACCGATCGGATTTCCGGCGCAGGAACAACAGGGATGTTCTCCCGTCCGGGCACCCCGTCGCAATGCTTACCGCGTCAGCTCATTCCTTTCCCTGCGTTGCGCGAGTTCTTCCTCGATCAGTTTCTCCATCCACATCTTGGCGTCTTCGAGGCGCAGCTCATGGCGCAGCCTCACGCCCGACGAACTGACGATGGCGTAGCCGACGACGTTGTCGGGTTTGTAGGTGGCATCGTCCGACAAGGCGACGATCTGGTAATGACCCCGGATAAGGATCGGATGCTCGTAATGTTGCATGGTATTTCCCCCTGTTCTTCCCTAGATTTACCGCTCTGTACCGCTGTCTGTGTCACCGGCACCGCCGCCGGACGGGCCGTGGGCCGGGCACGAGGCGCGCGACCACGCCGAGGGCCGATCATGTCATCGGTCGGTCAGCGTTTCTTCTTCTGGACATAAAGCACCAGCGAGTGTTCCTCCAGCTCGTAGCCGTATTGCTCGACGATGCGGCGCTGGATTTCCTCGATCTCCTCGCTTTCGAATTCGATGATCTTGCCGGTATCGACATCCACCATATGATCGTGGTGACCGCCGCGATCCATTTCGTAGACCGCCTGGCCGCCTTCGAAGTTGTGCTTGAGCACCAAGCCGGCCGCCTCGAACTGGGTCAGCACCCGGTATACGGTCGCCAGACCAACCTCGTCCCCCTGTTCCAGCAACTGGCGATAGATTTCCTCCGCCGTCATATGGTGAAGGGGATTGTTTCCGAGCAGCTCGAAAATCCGCATCCGCGGATGCGTGACTTTCAGGCCGGCCTTGCGAAGTTCGTTGGGTTCCATACATGCCGTCTCTGTGTTTGCTGGCGGATGAACACCGGCGCCCCGGACAGTGGGCGCTCAAGCGTCGAGAAAGTGTATCATCTACCGATTCCCTTCATACCCAGCTTCTGCGATGCACAAATTCTTGCGCCGCCTTCTCCCTTTGGCCTTGATCGCGCTTGCAACCGCCGGTTGCGGGATACTCTACAAGCAGCCGATCTACCAGGGTAATCTTATCAACCAGGAGTCCGTGGACCAGCTCAAGCCCGGGTTGACCAAGGTGCAAGTTGCCGAGTTGCTGGGAACTCCATCGGTGGAGGATCCGTTCCACGCCCAGCGCTGGGATTACACCTCGAGCCAGCGCACCGACCGCCGCGGCACGACCCAGGTCAAGAATTTCACCCTGCATTTCGAGAACGGCCTTCTGGTCAGCTGGGCTGGGGACTACTTCTCGAACCAGGATGCGGAGCTGTCCAGGAAGAGCGTTCGTCAGTTCGGTCGCAATCTGGCCAGGGAGAAGAACCGCCGCCGTCGCTGATTCGCGGACGGACGGCACGCCGCTCAGCAGCCTTCGGCCGCCGCCTGGGCGCGCTTGCGGCGCGCTTCCTTCGGGTCGACGAGCAGAGGGCGGAGCAGTTCGACCCGGTCTCCGTCGCAGAGGACGGTATGGGCCTGGACCAGGACGCCATATACGGAGTAGCCCTGGACATCGGGAAAGTCCTCGAGCTCGGCTTTCCTGATGGCGTCGGATACGCGAGCGCCTTGCGGCAGGAAAACAGTTCGCGATATATAACGACGGGGCCAAGCCAGGATGACTTCGACCCGAAGCACGGCTAATGGCCAGCGGACTGACTGGCGACACGAACGAAGTCGTTCACCATGCGGTCCGCAAGACTTTGGAATCCCAATTTGAATACCGGCCCGAGCAGCGGCGAACTGGGTTCGAAATCAAGGGTCAGACCGACTTTGCAGGCATTGTCGTCCAAGGGTTGAAACTCCCAGATGCCGTGCAGTCGCTTGAAGGGGCCATCGCGCAACTGCATGTCGATGCGTGATGGACGCCTGAGCAGGTTTTCGGTCTTGAACCAAGTATGCAATGCGCCTAAGCCGAGGTCCAGCCGGGCGACCATCCTTTCATCGCTTTCCTCGATGACTTCGGCGGCGTCGCACCAGCTGAAACGGCTGGGATAGGACACGACATCGTTGACCAGATCGAACATGCGTTCAGCGGACTGTTCGACCAGCGCACTGCGATGGATGGAGGGCATAAGCGAAACAATCGAGTAAGTGACCGACCCGAACCGGATCGAATTCGGAGACAATACAGGATATGGGTAAAAAACCAACCAAGGCTAAAGCAGGGGGGGAGGCGGCCAACAAGACCATCGCCTTGAACAAGCGTGCGCGGCATGAATTCCATCTTCAGGACCGCTTCGAGGCGGGCTTGGCCCTGCAAGGCTGGGAAGTCAAGGCGATCCGGGCGGGGCGCGCGAATATCGGTGAAAGTTACGCACTGGTGCGCAACGGCGAACTGTTCCTGTTCGGCGCGCAGATCACGCCGCTGATCCAGGCTTCCACGCATGTGGTGGCCGACGACCGCCGTACGCGCAAACTGCTGCTGCATCGGCGCGAGATCGATCGTCTGGTCGGACGTATCGAGCGGGAAGGCTTCACGCTGGTTCCGACCGCGATGTACTGGAGCAGGAACAAGATCAAGCTGGAATTGGCACTGGCCAAGGGCAAGCAGGCTCATGACAAACGCGAATCGGCCAAGGAACGCGATTGGCAGCGCGAGAAGCAGCGTGCCTTGCGGAACCACAACAAGGATGCCTGACCGAGCGGCCGTTTCTCGTCGGCAGGCGCTTTTCTGCTCGCCTATGGACGGGGTTGCACTGCTGGAACTTGAATCGGCGCCGACCTGACCTTACACTGCTTCAGCGGCAATGGTTGTTATCTGCCTGTTGTCTCCGGGGGTGTCCTTGGCTTCGACGGGGGTTGCGAAATTGACTGGCGCATGCCGAGGGGGCAGCTTTCCTCGATAATCCAGCGGCAAAAAAACAGACGCCAACGACGACGTCTACGCTCTGGCCGCTTAAGGCCTAGCCCCGAACCCGCTTGTGCCTGTGCTCGTGGATGTAGGGTCATCATCACAGGATCGTCAACGGTGGCGACCCGTCAGCCGATCGATTAAATCAAAGCGGGTGTATCCTGCGGTGTGCTTCGCGCGTCGTGTTACCGTAGGACGAGAACTAACGGCGTGCTAAGCATGTAGTGCCGGAGATGGAGTGCCTTCGGACGCGGGTTCGACTCCCGCCACCTCCACCAAATCGATATACCGCAAGATACGGAAAAGGCCAATATCCCGAATGAAATCAAGGGATTTGGCCTTTTTTGTGGTCTTTTGATGTTTCAGTGCATCTCTTGTAATCCGGAGGCACTTGGGGGGCAAATATGGGGGCAAGCCATCCCTGTCCATGACGACGTGCCCCCATGCCGCTGACCGATATCGCCATCCGCAAAGCCAAGCCAGTTTCCCATCGATGCCCACTCAACAGAGTGGGCATTTTGTTCAGTACGGCTGGGCAACGGGACACCGAAGGGAGCGAAGGGAACATACAAATTTGTCCGCTCCCTTCGCTCCCTT
>JAISFF010000058.1 GCA_031263725.1 Lysobacteraceae bacterium
GTTCATCACTCCCCACTGTCCCCAGCAGAACGGAATGGTCGAGCGGGTCATCCGCACGCTCAAGGAGCAGTGCGCGCATCGGCACCGCTTCGAGACCTTGCAGCATGCCAGCCGCGTGATCGGCGACTGGATCCACTTTTACAACCATCAGCGCCCTCATCAGGCGCTGGCCATGAAAACCCCGGCTGAGGCTTATGCGTTAGCCGTTTAAGGTGAGCTGGTTCGGCTGGGTCATTACAGAAACGCACATGCGCGATGCGTTGAATCGGCAGCAAGCATCGTGAAAATCCGTTTGCCTTCATCCGGATACTCATCTACCATCCCAGGCAGCAAGCTCATCGCCAGCCCCTGATCCATTCTTTATCAGTCCTCTCAGGGGAACCACCCAGATGAAAATCACCACCCTGTCGGTGGCGGTGACGCTTGCCTTGGCCAGCGCCTCCGCCTTCGCGCAAGACCATGCCTGCCGGAATGCCATCGCCGAGGCGCAACGGCAATGCGGCAGCGACAACGATCCGGTCACCTGCATCCGCGACCGCGCACCCAGCCGATGCCACGACGAACTGCGGCGCGAACAGGACGATGTCACGACATTCCCGCGCATGACCGTCGTCGGCACCCGTTTCGCCATCGATGTCGACAAATACCCCGGTTCGGCCAGCATCCTGCTCGATGACGACCTGGACAAATCCACCGAGGTCATCCGCGCGCTGGACGGCGTGCCCGGCATCGACACCGGCAACGACAACGGCCGTAGCGTCGGCCAGCAATATTCGATCCGCGGCTTCGGCTACAGCGGCGAAAGCCGGGTCATCGTGATGCTGGACGGGGTGCCGCGCTCGACCAATCTGTATTCCAATCTGACCTCCAGTTTCCGGGTCGATTCGGATCTGATCCAGCAGGTCGACGTGGTTCGCGGTTCGTCGTCCATTTCGCACGGCGGCGGCGCCATCGGCGGCGTCATCAACATGGTCACCAAGGATGCCGAGGATTTCATCCTGCCGGGCAATGAGGTCGGCCTCGCCACCCGCGTCCGCTACGATTCCAACAACCAGCGCCAGGGTTATGCGGCTTTCGGTTTCGCGCCAGATTCACTGCCCGTGGATTTGCTGGCCTTTCTCAAGAAATCCAGCAAGGGCGATCTGCGCCTGGCCGAGCGCATCCGGCCGGCCAGCGGCGACGCCTATCGCGACATCGCCAACGACGAGGACATGACTTCGCTGTTCCTGAAAGCCGGCTGGGACATCGCCGAAGGCCAGCGCCTGACCTTGAGCCACTTCGATTATCGCGACGATACCGAAGTCGCCTGGCAGAGCCTCTACAACCAGGAACTGTCCTCGATCACCGGGCCGGTGGTCGGCAGCCTGGAGCAACGCGACACCGTGCTGCGCTATGTCGCCGATCCAGCCTCCAATCCGTGGCTCAATCTCAGCGCCACCGCCTACACCAGCCAGGCGTTCTACGAGCGCGGCTACGATTACGTGGACAGCGCGAACGCACGCCAGACCCTGTACTACAAGAACCAGGACAAGCGCTGGGGCGTCTCCGCGCAGAACCTGATGACATTCTCTACCGGCCCGGTGAATCACCGTCTGCTGCTGGGCGTGGATTATCAGCATCGCGAAGAGGATGCCCTGTACGACCTCAATGGCGTATTGTCCGATTTCGGTTCCATGCCGAACGAATACGACGACATGGGCATTTTCATCCAGCACGAGTCGCGTTACTTCGACGACCGGCTGGCGCTGCAACTGGGCGGGCGCTACGACAAGTTCAAGCGCAAGGTGCTCGGCGTACCGGAAAACTACGACAACGGCCAGTTCTCGCCGCGCATCGGCGTGAGCTTCGAGCTGTTTCCGCAGTTCAATCTGCTGGCGAATTATTCGGAATCGTTCCGCGCGCCCACGCCGCACGAAACCTCGTCCGTCGGCCCGCTCAACATCAATTACTGGTATCTGCCCAATCCCGACCTGAAGCCGGAAACCTCCAGGGAATACGAGCTTGGTTTTTCCTGGCGCAAGCAGGGGCTGTTCACCGCCGACGACCATTTCCACATCAAGACCATGTACTTCACCGGCAAGATCGAGGACATGATCGATCTGTATCCCGATCTGACCGGCCCGACGCCACCGCAGAGCCTGTACTACGCGACCTATCGCAACATCGGCCAGGTCGATCGTCATGGCGTGGAATTCGAGGCCTCCTACCGGCAACCGCGCTGGGGCGCGCAACTGAGCTACGAGCATCTGAACCAGCAGGACCGCGAAACCCACGAGCGCACGCCTTGGGCATTTGCCGACAAGATCCAGCTCGGATTGTCGTTGCGGCCCATGCGCAGCCAGGACTTCGAAGTCAGCGCGCAGATCAAGCACTGGCTGAAGCCGGACCAGAATCCGAAAAGCTACACCTCGCGCGGCGTGACCTACTTCTACGTCCACGACGACTACACCCACGTCGATCTGAACGCGCGCTGGCGTCCGGTTTCGACCGGCATCGACTTCCTCGACGACAGCACCCAGTTCCTGCTCGGCATCGACAACCTGTTCGATCAGCGCCGGCTGCATCCGTCCAATGTCGAAACCAGTACCCGCGTCGGCCTAGGCCGCAACATCTACCTGAGCATCAGCAAGCAGTTCTGATCCCGGTGGCCGGAGCGGCCCGTGCCGCTCCGGTCATGGTCGGCGCCGAATTTTCGGCCTATCGGGGGCGCGGCTAGGGATCGCGGGCATCGACGTATAAAATGCCGGTTCTTTCCGATTCGATGGGGTGATGTCCGTGAAAATCCTGGTTATCGGCTCCGGCGGCCGCGAACATGCCCTGGCCTGGAAACTTGCCCAGTCTTCACGGGTCGGCGAGGTCCTGGTCGCTCCCGGCAACGCCGGCACCGCCACCGAGCACCTGTGCCGCAACGTCGCAGTCGCCGCCACCGACATCGATGGCCTGATCGATCTGGTCAGGCGCGAAGACATCGCCGTCACCGTGGTCGGCCCGGAGGCGCCACTGGTCGCCGGCATCGTCGATCGCTTCCGCGCCGAAGGCCTGCGCATCTTCGGACCCACCCGCGCCGCGGCGCAACTGGAAGGCAGCAAGGCCTTCGCCAAGGATTTTCTGGCCCGTCACGGTATTCCGACCGCGTTCTACCGGGTCTTCAGCGAAGTCGAGCCGGCACTGGCCTATATCGCCGAGAAAGGCGCGCCTATCGTGGTCAAGGCCGACGGCCTGGCCGCCGG
This sequence comes from Lysobacteraceae bacterium, assembly GCA_031263725.1. Lineage (GTDB taxonomy): Bacteria > Pseudomonadota > Gammaproteobacteria > Xanthomonadales > Xanthomonadaceae > JAITWM01. The sequence goes on from JAISFF010000058.1 coordinate 3,231, forward strand.
CAAGGGCGTCATCGTCGCCCTGACCCGGGCCGAAGCCGAGGCCGCCGTACGCGACATGCTCTCCGGCAACGCCTTCGGCGCGGCTGGCGCACGCGTAGTGATCGAGGAGTTCCTCGAAGGCGAGGAAGCCAGCTTCATCTCCATGGTCGATGGCCGCACCGCGCTGCCGATGGCGACCTCGCAGGACCACAAGCGGGTCGGCGACGGCGATACCGGTCCCAACACCGGTGGCATGGGCGCCTACTCGCCGGCGCCAGTGGTCACCGCTGCGATCCACGACCGCATCATGCGCGAGATCGTCGATCCGACCGTCAAGGGCATGATCGACGACGGCATGCCGTTCACCGGCTTCCTGTATGCCGGACTGATGATCGGCCGCGACGGCGCGCCCAAGGTCATCGAATTCAACGTGCGTTTCGGCGATCCGGAAACCCAGCCGGTCATGCTGCGCCTGCAGTCGGATCTGCTGGGCCTGATCGAAGCGGCCATCGACGGCGAACTCGACGAGGCGCGGGCGCAGTGGAATCCATCGCCGGCGCTGGGCGTGGTCATGGCCGCCGCGCGCTATCCGGAATCGCCCCGGACCGGTGACGTTATCCGTGGCCTGGGACACGAACCGGTCGGCGCCAAGGTATTCCACGCCGGTACCCGACCCGGCGACAACGGCGATGTGCTGACCAGCGGCGGCCGCGTGCTGTGCGTGACCGCATTGGGCGAGAACGTCGCCGCCGCGCAGCGCGCCGCCTACACCCTGGTTGCTACCATCCACTGGGAGGGCGAATTCCATCGCCACGACATCGGCTGGCGCGCCATCGAGCGCGAGCGTCGTTGATAAGCGGCCAGCCGGCGGAATGCTCCCCACCGCCGCGATCGCACTCCGCAATGGCCATCATGGACGATAAACCTCGCCGCCGGTCCGCGCCGGAACCGACCACCCGGACCCCGTGAACGGGTTTCAGATCCGGCCGTAATCCACGAACATGAAATCGAACGCATGTTTCTCGTCGGCCGGATGGAGCTCGCGCTGTTCCGCCTTCCATTGCGTCGCATCGAACGCGGGGAAGAAGGCATCGGCATCCCCGATCACCGTATCCACATGCGTCAGAGACAGTTGCGTGGCCAGCGGCAAGGTCAATGCGTAGATCTCGGCTCCGCCGATGACACTCAGGCCTTCGGCTTCTTCGGCACTCAACCCGCACAATGCCGCTTCCAGCGAAGCCACCGCTTGCATGCCGTCGAAAGGCGCGCGACCGGAGCGGGTCAGCACCAGATTGCGCCGGCCCGGAAGCGGGCGACCGAGCGATTCGGCAGTCTTGCGCCCCATCAGAACGGGCTTGCCCAAAGTCAATGCCTTGAAGCGTTTGAGATCGTCGGGCAATCGCCACGGCAGATCGTTGTCGCGGCCGATGGCGTTGTGCCGGTCGATGGCGGCGATCAGTCTCATCCCGGCACCGCATGTCCCAGCACTTCGGGAGTCTCGGCGATGACAGCTCCGCGCAAGTGCGTCCTCAACACGCCGCGTCCGGCGATGAATACCCAGCGATACCGCTTGCCGCCGGTCGTGGTCACTTCGATCTTGACCCGTCTGGCCTGAAACAGCAGACTCACCTGCTTCGCCTCCAGAACGCCGAACCCGTACAGCGGCAAGCGCGAACGGCCACGAAACAGACTGAAACTCTCGATGAATCCCTCGCCCAGCCAGATCATCCGCGCCGGCAGATAGACCCAGCTCTGATAGACCATGACCGCCAGCAGCAATGCCGAGAACATCAGCTTGACCGGCGGCACGAAGGCGCTCCGCCAAGCGATCAGGACCAGCAGCAGCAGGAAGGCATCGCCCACGATCGAGCAGACCCAGAAAAAGGCCGTCATCGGGGAGGACAGGCGCCGCCGCATGGCCCTGGCCTATCCCGCGCCGAAGAGAGCAGACAGGTTCATCACCGCCGCTCCGCATGCAAGCAGTCGCGCAGACGCGTACCGCGACCGAAGCTCCGGTCGCCCGGATACTCGACATCGTCGATGCGCCACCGCCCCTGCTCACAGCGCATCCACGTTCTGTCTTCCCAGGCCGCCGGTGTTGCCTGCGACACATGGGCCGGCGGGTCATAGCGCAACCGCAGCAACGTCGCCGCCGCGCGCCCGGCGATCGCCCCGGGGACCGCCCGCGCGTCCTCGCCCTGGCCGAAGCGCTCGAACAGGCTGCCTTCGATATATGGCGGCTTGCCTTCCGGGCATGCCTGCATGAAACGCCGCTGCACACTGCGTTCGGTTTCGATATCGGCCTGTAATCCAGGCGACAGCTCCGGCATGGTCTGTTGCGGAGGCAATCCCGGGTCCTGCCCGGAGTCAGCCGCCAGATGCGCGTAAAGCACCCGCGCGCGTTCCGCCTGGTCGCCCACGCAAGCTTCGGCGCCCACCATGCAGATCGTCGACGCCAATGTCGCCGGCAACAGCAGCAAAAGGCGGCGCGGGCAACGGCTCATATCGCCACCGGCGCCTTGATCGCGGGCAGCGGATCGTAGCCTTCGATCGCAACGTCCTCGAAGGTGAAAGCGAAGATGTCCTTCACCTGCGGGTTGAGCCGCAACCGCGGTGGCGGCAGCGGCGAACGCGACAACTGCTCGCGCGCCTGCTCGAAATGATTCGAATACAGATGCGCATCGCCCAAGGTATGCACGAAATCGCCCACCTGCAGACCGCAGACCTGCGCCACCATGTGCGTCAGCAAGGCGTAGCTGGCGATATTGAACGGCACGCCCAGGAAGATATCGGCGCTGCGCTGGTACAACTGGCAGCTCAGTTTGCCGTCGGCCACATAGAACTGAAACATCGTATGGCAGGGCATCAGCGCCATGCGCGGCAGATCGGCCACGTTCCACGCCGATACGATCAGCCGCCGCGAATCGGGATTGCGCTTGATCTCGGCGATGACATTGCCGATCTGGTCGATCTGGTGACCGTCCGGACCGGCCCAGCGCCGCCATTGCTTGCCGTAGACCGGCCCCAGATCGCCGTCGGCATCAGCCCACTCGTCCCAGATCGTGACCTTGTGGTCGTGCAGATAGCCAATGTTGGTATCGCCGCGCAGGAACCACAGCAGTTCGTAGATGATCGAGCGCAGATGCAGTTTCTTGGTGGTGACCAGCGGAAAGCCTTCGCCCAGATCGAAACGCATCTGCCAGCCGAATACGCTGCGGGTGCCGGTACCGGTACGGTCGGCCTTCTCGGCACCCTTGCGCAATACGTGATCCAGCAGTTGCAGGTAAGGCTTCATGTCTTCTCCTCGACCGGGGCGGCAGGCTGCAACGTCGGCGCGCGCCGCGACAGCCACAACAGCAGGAATCCGACCAGGACCAGCGGCACGCTCAGCAACTGTCCCATGGTCAACCAGCCGAAGGCCAGGTAGCCGATCTCCGCATCCGGCACGCGCACGAACTCGACGGTGAAACGGAACAGGCCATACAGCACCGCGAACAGGCCGGATACGGCATAACGGGGGCGCGGTCTGGACGAGAACCACCACAGGATGCAGAACATCACCAGCCCTTCCAGGAACGCCTGATAGAGCTGCGAAGGATGTCGCGCGAACCGATCAAGCGCGCCGGCGGCGTATTCGCTCTGCAACTGGGTGGCCGACAGGCCCGCCAGATTGGGATCCTTGAGGAAGATGACGCCCCAGTCCGTGCCGGTGTACTTGCCCCACAACTCGCCGCCGATGAAGTTGCCTATCCGGCCGAAACCCAGTCCCGGCGGCACCAGCGGCGCGATGAAGTCCACCACGTCGAAGAAATTCAGCTTGTGCCGCCACCACCACCAGCCGCACGCGACGAGCACGCCCAGCAGACCGCCGTGGAAACTCATGCCGCCGTCCCAGACCTTGAACAGGAGCGCCGGATCCGCCAGGAAACTCCGAAACTCGTAGAACAGCATGTAGCCGACGCGGCCGCCGATCACCACGCCCAGCATCGCGTAGAACAGCAGATCGGAATAGGCATTGGCGTCCACGCCCGGCAGGCGTCCGGCTCGGACCCGTCGCTGCCCCAGCCACCATGCGACGGCAAAGCCCAGCAGATACATGATGCCGTACCAATGCACCTGTGGATGGAACTGGCGTCCGAACAGGCCGAACGCCGGCAGCGAAAACGCGATGGGATCGATCTGGTGAAGATAGATCATGGAAACCTGGGTTGGATCACGAGCCCGCTATTGTGCCCCAGCGGCGTGTCGAATGCCGTTAGCATCGACAGCGGGCACGGCAAACATCGTGCTGACGAACTTTCCGGGACCGCGTCGCCCGCTTGGGGCCTCCGGCTTCCGGGGATTCATCCTCCGCCGCCATTTGTCAGGCTGGCGCGCGTCCTCGGCGATGGCGGCCTTGCGGACACCCGCATCCGAGGAACGACTGGGCAACCGGCATGGCCACGAAGGAACATGCGAGCGCGATGAGCGCGCTCCGGCAAGGCGCGCCGCTACAGCGCCCCCGGCCGGTTCGGCAGTCCCGGTCGGAACCGGGTCTGACCGGATCGGCGGGGAAACGCCGTTCCCGCAGTCCGGAGACGGCCGCTATGCCCCGCAGCGCCGCCTGCTCGGCCTGTCCCTCGCGCAGGGAAGCCCGCATCGCATGGAAAACTCTCCAATGTTCCATTGACCAGGAAAGAAACGCCCACCCACCATCACGAAGGATTTGCCAGTACACAGCCAAGTCCGGAACCCGGGGCGACAATGGATCATGTCATTCACCAAAAGACCTTGATGCCGACACGGCCGCCGACGCTGTCGCCGGACTGCCCCAACCCGAAGTTATAATCGATTCCACCGAACAGGTTGAGGTTGCGCGTCACCTGACCCGAGAGACCGAGGCCGATCTGCCCCCAGGTACCGCCCAGGCTCGCTGCGAGTTCGGTCGGGTTGGCGCCCTGCAAAGAGGCGAAGGAGGTTGTTGCATCGTCGCCGAACTGGTGCCAGACATTGACATCTGCCCAGGTGGTCAGAAGGCTTCCGCCGCTCGTCGCCCCGTCCTTCGTCAGCCGACCGCCGAGCCGGCCGTATATCTCGTCGGTGGTGTCGAAGTCGATCAGACCGAACGCATCGGAAGCCCCTTTGATGTGGGTACGCTGATAGATCAACTGCGCTTGCGGCACGAACGCGTAGCTCGAGCCAAAGGCGAACGTGTAGCCGGCCTCCCCCGAAGCGACGACCCCGGAACCACGGGTGGAGGTACGCTCCACGCCAAATGCGGCGGCATCGATGTTCTGATACCAGACGCCCTGCAACACGATATCGGTGTACCAACCTCCGGGATCGCGACGAGTCCAGTAGCCACCGACCGCATAGGAATCCATCTCGACCTTGCCTGCGTCACCGCCATTGAGGCCGCGGATGGTGGCGTGGAGCCGGCCGGCGCCGATATAGAGCCCCGCGCTGTCGCGCGTGGTGCTGTAGATATCGGTGCCGGCCTGGAAGCCGACGAACCTGAAGCGATAGGCCGGACCGTCATGGCCAAGCCGGCCATTGGTCGTGCCGTGGCCGAACCTGCCGGTCTCGCCGAATACGCGGCCCCACTGCAACGCATCGCATTGGCCGCTGGCTGGCTGAGCCTCGATGTGCGAGCCAGACTTCGCGTTTTCCGCATCGTCGGCGCATTGGGCGATACGGGCATCGCCATTCCGGTTGAAGTAGGTGCCGAGCATGGCAAGGCCGAACCGGCTTGCCAGCGCCGGGATGGCCGTCTCGGCCACAACTTCGGAACGCAGGCTCGAACGCAAGTACCAGTTGCCGTCCGCCGAGTCGGTACCGAGACCGTTGTGGAACAGGCCGTATTCGTAGGCGCCGGCCGCAACGCGGTTGCCGAGTGCGAACACGCCGGCGGCGGAAGCCTCCTGGTTCAGCACCTCGACCAACTCGATGCCGTTGCCGACGGTCTGGGCGCCCATCCCCCCGGAACCGTCCACCACGATGCGAACAGGCGCCGAGCCGAGCCGCGTCGTACCGGCCACCAGCCGATCGGACCGGGAGTTGGCTCCGCCCTCGTTCAACACGGTGTTCATGGTGATCGTGCCGCCATCGGCAACGTAGGCGCCGTTTACGGTCAGGACGGTACCGGGCGCCATACCGCTGCCCATATCGACGAGGCCCGCATGGCTCAGGCCCGCGACCGTCTGGTTCAGGCCATCGAGATCGAGCGTCGCGCCGGTCGCCACGGTCACGGCCGAGTTTGGGCTGAACACGCCCGCCGCACCTGCGCGCAGCGTGCCGGACACGAGGTTGGTCGCACCGCCATAGGTGTTGTTGCCGCTGGTCAGGATCGTCGTGCCGGAGCCGATCTGGTTCACCACGCCCGTGCCGGAGATCGCGCCATCGAAAGCAAACGTATCCGATCGGTTGAATGCAAATATGCCATCGTTGAGGACATCGCCGGCGATGCCGCCGCTCGCACCGCCATTGCCGAGTTGCAGCGTGCCCGAGGAAATCGTGGTGCCGCCCGTGTAGGTGTTTGCGCCGGTGAGCACCAGCACACCGGCATCGGCCTTGTCGATCCCCCCGGAGCCGGTCAGTTCGGACGCGATGGTGGCCACGTAGTCCGTTCCAGGCTGGGTACCATCGCCGACGCGGATGAAGTTGCTGCCGTCCGCCAGCGTGATCGCGTCGCCCTGGATCAGATAGTCGCTGACCGCAAATTGCATGCCGCCGGATACCACAGCGGCATCGCCGCCGTTGTCGACGGTGACGATGCCAGCGGCACCACTGAAGATCGCGAACGAGCCGTTCTGATATGGCCCGTTGGAAGCGCCGCTCACCTCCGTCCAGTTGTCGTCGCCGGCGGATACTCGCCAGGTGCCGTCGCCGCCGTTGATGACATCGTCGCCCTTGGGACCGGCATCGCCATCCCAGAAGTTCAGCGTCGTGCCAGTGGCGTTGACCAGATTGACCTGCCCGACGATCGCGGTCTCGACGGAGAAGCTGCCGGCGGGCATCGTGCCGATATCGAGGACATTGTCGGTCAACATGCCGTTGTAGCTGAAGACGCGATAGATTCCCGGATCGAAGCTGCCGCCGCTCGAAACGTTGATGTTCAACGTGCCATCCAGCGTCAGGTCGCCATTGACCACGGTCAGATCGTTCAGCAGACCGCCGACTGTATCGGCTTCCCCGAAGTGGTAATTGAGGATCGATGTGCTGCCAAGCGCAAGATTGCCATTGAGGGTCAGCGTGCCCACCTCCCCGCTGCCTCCGCCGGGCGCCAGAATACCGCCGCCGGCGATCGTCACGTCGCCTCCAATCGTGCCCGAACCCCCGAGCGTCGCGCCAGAAGCGACGGCGACCGAGCTGGCGCTGTCGCCCAAAGTACCATCGACCAGCAGCGTGCCACCGGCAACGCTGGTCGCGCCTTCGAACGCGCTGCTGTCACCAGCAAGAATGGTCGTGCCGGCAAGCTGTCTTATGGTCCCGCTCCCTGCTGCCACACTGCCAATCCGTGGGGTGAAGACATGGCTGGAACTATTGTGGTTGAAAACCAGCGTGCCCTGTGCACCCAGATCGACGATCGAGGTATCCAGCGTGCCCGGCGCGGTTGCGGACTCTCCTTGCGCAGCACCAATGTTGATCGTGCCCTGGCCACCGTTTCCGACGCTGCGAATACCGTCGGGTCCCGTCGTCCTGAAAATCCCGCCATCGGCCACCGTGAGAATGCCATCGGCGCCGTAAAATTGGGCCATATCAAGAGTCCTGGCCGTCCAGATCGATCCTGGACCCGTAATCAGAACCTCGCCATGCGCGGCAATGGAGGAACCGGTAACGATACTGTATCCAATGTGACCGTCATAGATGCTGGTAACAGTGGCTCCATTGCTGATCGCCAGCGTCCCGATGCCGGCGAACCCGACCCAAATCCCCGAGTAACTGATCCAGGACGAGCCTTGTCCATCGACAACGACGTGGCCTTCCGCACGGACACCGCTTATAGTCGATTGATACCCGATATAGTCGTAGTCCCATAATTGCGAACTGCTCTCGAGAATCGCGCCATTGCTGATCGACAAAAAAGCCGTTCCCTCTATGCCGACCGTCAGCCCGGGACTTGCGATGACTTTCGATCCGGGTCCATCGATGACCAGCGAACCGGTAGCGCCGACGGCATCGGCGAGACCCAAACCCATAGTGTTACTAGGCCTCAAATTGAGCAGACCGCCATTTTGGACAGTTAACGCCCCGGAACCGGCGCCGCTTCCGCCGATAATCACTCCATGAGACGTATTCCATTCCGATCCCTGCCCATCGATCAAAACAGTACTCTGCGCGGCGCCCGCTCGATCGCCGATGACCGTATAGCCGTTGACGCTTGTCGTGTCCAAGGTACCGCCATCGGTGATCTCCAGATGACCCGTCCCGCTATCGGCAGCGCCACTACGGGAACCAACACTGAACACGTTTGAAGCAGAGACATTGCCACCGACAATATTCAGAGAACCGGTTCCGGAAGTTCCGAGCGTCAGGCTGCCGGCAAGATCAAGACTCGCCCCCTGCTGAACCGTCAACACACCCGTCGTGCCAGCCGCATATCCGAGCCAGAGGCCGCTGCCCTGGGCATTGCCCGAACCAATGACCACGGTACCGCTAGTCGCGGCGCCGGATGTGTTGGTTCCGATATAGATACTGTCGCCCGCCACCGGGCTGCCATTGGGCGAACGGATCCAGTTTCCTGCCGTGAACCAATCCGTGGTGGATGCACTGTCCGACCATGTCACCGTTGCCGCCCGCGCCGGCGCCACGCCTGCCAGGACGGCTAAGAGCCCGACCAGAAACGTTGCACAGAACGTTCGCTCGCTCCCTCTGAAGGAACCAGCCAACACGCTGCAATCCGACATCGTGCTTTGTCCCGGCTTGCTACGTTTGGCCGCCAATTCCGATACGGCTTGCCAGACACCCAGACTCCGGTTGAAAACGACTCTGTATGAGCGGTTCATCATCTTTGGCCTTTATGCTTTGTTGTGCGTCACACCGGTTATCGCAACGAATGAGGCAAACGATTCCGTCTTGCCTCGCCAACGACATCAATAGCTTGTGCACTACTACCACGGCGGCATTATCCATACGACTGAACTACAGTTTCAGCCGCCGTTGTCCGTGAACATCCTTCACGGCGGTCTTTTCAAATTCCTGGGCGACTCTCATATTAAGAGGGGTACGCCTAACCGTCCCAGCCAGATTGGCTGGGACTATAATATACCCTCCGATCCTTCGTGCAAGGAATTAAAGACAGAGGAAATCCATCACGGACGATTGAACCAGGAGCAGAATCGGCGCCAGGTCGTTCCAGGTGATCGCTGGGAATGCGACGACGGAAAACGCCCGCAAAATGCCCCGGATGACCGCACCACCTCGATAATCGATCCTGTTCCCCGATATACCGGCCCTCGCGTATTCTGCAACTGGCCACCGCGCCCGTGCTCCGGACGCCATATCCTCCGTTCCAGCTCGTCGCGCTGCGAATCCGTCAGCGTACCGGTGGTATCGATCACCACTTCGCCCAGCGGCGGAATCGGCGCCGGATCGCGTTGCGCCGACACGGGAAACGCAATGACGAGCGGCGCCAGCAACAGGCTCGGGCCCACCGGCTCCCATGTCTTCAAGCAATCCCCCCATACTGTCCGGTCACCGTCCCGCGTCGACGGTTTCCAGACCGTCGATTCAGGGCAGTCTATCGGTTTCAGGAAACCCCGAGTGCGCCGTAGACCCGGCGCTCGGCGCTCACCAGCTTCCCGAAGCGCCGCCGCCGCCGGAGCGACCGCCGCCGCCCCCCCATCCACCGCCGCTACCGAATCCGCCGCCGCGAGAGCCACCCCCGTTGCCGCTGGTGAAGCGGCCGCCGCCATTCTGCGGAAAAACAGAAACGATCATGCCCACGAAGAATCCGAATACCGCGTACAGCAGCGACAGTGTCATCAATCCGGCCATTCCCGCGCCCAGCACTCCGCAGATCACCATGCGGATCTTGAGTGGCGCCTTGCGCAGGACGCGGCTGATGAAGATGGCCGCCAGCGCCACCACGATCAGAATCACGCCCGGCGGCGGTGCATCCGGGGCATCCGCATTGCCGCCGACCGGCGCTGGCAGTGGCTCGCCATCGATCAGGCCGACCAGCGCCGCGGAAGCCTCGGCGATACCGCCGGCATAGTCGCCATTGCGGAACTGTGGCACCAGGTATTCCTGGATCACGCGATTGGCGGTGATGTCCGGAATCGCGCCTTCCAGACCGTAGCCGGTCTGGATCCGGACGCGGCGGTCGTCCTTGGCGACGACAAGCAGTACGCCATCGTCCACGCCCTTGCGGCCGACCGACCACTGGTCGAACACTCTCTGCGTGTAGTCCGCGATGTCCTCGGGCTGCGTCGTCGGCACCACCAGTATCTGCAACTGGCTACCTTTGCGTTGTTGCAACTGCAGCGCCTGCTGCGTCAGCCGCGCACGCTGCGCGGCGTCGAGCATGCCGGTGGTATCCACCACCGGGGAATCCAGCTTCGGAATCGGCGCCAGTGGCACCGCCAGTGCATGCGCCACCGCCGCGCCCAGCAGCAGGACCAGCCACAGCGACCGCAACCATGACCGGCCTGGGCGTCGCCTGCCGGGTAGCGCATTCGAAATCGTCATGGTCTTCATCCTACCAACTCCCGGTCGCGCCAATGCCGCCAGACTCAGGCCAGAACTCCGGCGACGATGGCCCGGACCGGAAACGCCGCCGAGAAACAGGACCCATATCCAGTGGCGCAAACATACCCGGGATTCGCAGTATCCGGCAGCGGACACGATCCGGCCGGGGAACCGCGTCATCATTCCGCCGCCGTAGAGAGACCGGTCAAGACCGCCGAGACAGTCCCCGCGAAGTCCGTGGTCGCCATCCCTACCGTGGCGGCCACCGACCTGCTACTGGGTCCGGGTCGAGGGTTGCCCGAAATCGACCGTCGGCGCGTTCTGTATCTGCGCCTCGTTCTCCACGGTGAAATTGGGCTTTTCCTTGTAGCCGAACATCCTGGCGACGATCAGCTGCGGGAACGAACGGATGTAAATGTTGTAGTTCTTGACCGCTTCGATATAGCGGCCGCGCGCCACCGTGATCCGGTTCTCGGTGCCTTCCAGCTGCACCTGCAGGTCACGAAAGGCCTGGTCGGCTTTCAGGTTCGGATAGTTCTCGGCGACCATCAGCAACCGCGACAATGCCTGGCTCAGATCGCCCTGGGCCGCCTGGTACTGCGCCAGCGAGGCGGCATCGTCGGCATTGACCTGGATCTGTCCGACCTTGGCGCGCGCCTCGGCCACATCGGTGAGCACCTGGCTCTCATGCGCGGCATAGCCCTTGACGGTGTTCACCAGGTTCGGTACCAGATCGGCACGGCGCTTGTACTGGTTCAGCACCTCGGCCCAGGTCGCCTTGACCTCCTGGTCGTACCGCTGGATCTGGTTGTAACCGCAGCCGGACAACAGCGCCAGCAGCAGCGGAAGGATCAGCCAACGGATTGAACGGTGCATCTGACGACTCCTGACGAATGAGGAAACCGGACAGCGGAACCCTATAGCGCCGCTACCGTGCAAACAAGATAAAGATGCCGGCCTCACCACTCGCCAGCGCCGCCGACATGGCGGACAGCGGCATGGCGGCGCATCAGCAGGTTCAGTATCTCCACCAGCACCGAGAACGCCATTGCGAAGTAGATGTACGGCCGCGGCACATGCACGTCGAAGCCGTCCAGCACCAGCACCGCACCGACCAGCAGGATGAAGGCCAGCGCCAGCATCTTGATGGTCGGGTTGCCGTCGATGAACCGGCCCAGCGGATTGGCCGCCAGCAGCATGATCGCCACTGCCAGCAGGATCGCCGCGATCATCACCGGAATATGCTGGGCCATGCCGACCGCGGTGATCACCGAGTCCAGCGAGAACACGATGTCGATGATCGCGATCTGCAGGATCACCAGGCCGAACACGGCCGAGGTCTTGGTCGTACGCGGGTCCTCGTCCTCGCCGCCGGTAATCAGTTCCCTGATTTCCATCGCGCCCTTGACCAGCAGGAACAGGCCGCCCAGGATCAGCACCAGATCGCGGATCGAAATGCCCATCCCGCCGACATGGAACAGGTCCTTCTGCATCCGCGCCAGTAACGCCAGCGATACCAGCAGGCCGATGCGGGTGATGCAGGCCACGCCGATGCCGAATTTGCGCGCGGAACTGCGCTGCCCGGCCGGCAGGCGTCCGACCGCGATCGAAATGAACACCAGGTTGTCGATGCCCAGCACGATCTCCAGCACGCTCAGGGTCACCAGGGTCAGCCAAGCATTCGGATCGGCCAGAAATTCAAGATTCATTGTGTATCAGTCCAAGAAGAGAACGCGAAAACCTTCCGCTCGCAGAAGCAGGGCCGGAAGCGCCCGTCCATGCATCACATCAACCGCGGCACCAGGATCAGGCCCCAGCAGAGCGCCACCAGCCCCATCAATACGAAAGTCGCCGCCGAACCCATGTCCTTGGCGCGACCGGCCATCTCGTGGAATTCGTTGCCGTAACGGTCGATCACCGCCTCGATGGCGGAATTCAGCAGCTCGGCGCTCAGCACCATCAGCATCGGGCCGATCAGCAGGATCCGCTCCACCGCATCGTGTCCAAGCCACAATGCCAGCGGCGTGAGGATCGCGAACAGGCAAACCTCCAGCCGGAATGCGGACTCGTTCCACCAGGCGGCGCACAGCCCCTGCCAGGACCAGCGCAATGCCTTCAGCACCTGCATCGGCCCGCGCAGCGCATGTCCGGTTTTATCTGCCATCGTTCAAGCTCGGTATGTCCTGGAAAAGACCCGGAATCATCGTCCCCGGGCCATGCCATATCCCCGGATTCCGCACCCGTTTCCGCAGCGCCAAGATGCAGGCGAACGCCGATTGGGTACAACCGGCGGATTTTGCCACAAGCGTGAAGGCACACCGTTAAAAATTCCTGCGCCGATGGCCGTCCCGAACCGCGATGGCAACTCCGCGACACGCATGCGCCAGCAGCGAGACAGCGGAAATCGGGGAATATTCGCCTTCCCTGCCGCTCAGCCGTTTCCGCCGGAATTGCGCGCCGCCCGCAACGCCTGCTGCTCGCGCAGCGTCAAGGCGACATGGTTGCGCAGGTAGGCCGGTTCGACATGCTCGGGCGCGACCGCCTCGCCGCGTGCGAACGCGCCCGCGCCCAATGCGGCCACGGCCGCCGCACGCGGCAGCGCGGCGGGGTCCCGGAACACGAACCGCTCAGGCATGCGCGATGCAAGTGCGCCGGCGACGGCGCCCAGGCCGGTGCCGACCGCATACCAGTCGGTTCCTCCCGGCAACTCCAGCCGGTCCGGCGGCAATACCCGTTCGGCGGCCAACACCTGCCAGACGTTCGCTTCGCGCTGATAACAGGCGGCATAGATTTCGCCCATTCGCGCGTCGATCGCCGCCAGTATCCGTTGCGGCGAAGCGACGACCGGCGCGCCCGCAGCCAATGCCTGCAAAGTCGATACCGGCGTCACCGGCAGGTCCAGCGCCAGTGCGATGCCCTGCGCCAGCGCGACGCCAAGACGCACCCCCGTGAATGCGCCCGGCCCGCGCCCGACCGCGACCACATCCAGTTGCGTTTTGCCGATGCCTGCCTCGGCCAGCAACTGCTCCGCCCACGGCAGCGCCAGTTCGGCATGCCGGCGCGGCGCGACTGCGAAACGCTCGCGAATCTCGCCGTCCAGATACAGCGCGACCGAGCAGGCTTCGGTGGAAGTTTCGAATGCGAGAAGTCTCATCGGGGATCATCCGGTTTCATGCCAACCGTCACTGGCGTGGAACCCGTGCGGCGACGGCAAACGGGGTCCCATGATATGGCATGCCCGCCTGTCCCCGTCGGCCGGACGGCCTGCTTCATACCGGACATGGCATCCATCGGGATGCGGGATGGATGCGGGAATCCTTCATTCTTCCCGCCTGCGCATGCGCGGAAACGCGCATCATCTCGCGATGAACGCGTCTTCCGCGACAAAGCGATCGCGCGATGCATTCCGATCAGGCCCGATCCGTCCGGAAAAACGCTTCGACATCGCCGACATCGCGGGTCTTGGGAAACGGCGGCAGGGAATTCAGGAACACGCGCCCATACGGTTTTCCGGTCAGTCTGGGATCGCACAGCACCAGTACGCCGCGATCGGTCTCGGTACGGATCAGGCGGCCGACGCCCTGCTTCAGCGCGATCACCGCCTGCGGCAATTGTTCGTCACGGAATGGCACGCCGCCCCGGCGGCGGATCGCATCCAGGCGCGCTTCGAACACCGGATCGTCCGGCGCGGCGAACGGCAGCTTGTCGATCACCACCACCGACAGCGCATCGCCGGCCACGTCCACGCCTTCACGGAAACTGGCCGCGCCGAGCAGGACGCCGTTGCCGGATTCGCGGAACCGGCGCAGCAGCGTCGCCCGTGGCGCTTCACCCTGTACGAACAGCGGCCAGGGCCCGTCGCGCAGCGACTCGGCGGCCTCGCGCAGGGCGCGGTGCGAAGCGAACAGAATGAAGGCTCGCCCCTTCGAGGCCTCCAGCACCGGCCACAGCGCGCCAATCATCACCGTGCCATAGCCGCGCGAGTTCGGCTCCGGCAGATTCTTCGGCAGATAGCACAGGGCCTGCCGCGCCCAGCCGAACGGGCTCGGCTCCAGCAGGGTCTGCGGGTCGAACAACCCGAGCCGGCGCGAGGCATGGACGAACTCGCCGTTCACCGCCAGTGTCGCCGAAGTGAATACCCAGGCCGCATGCGAACGCTCACGATGCGCGCGCAGCGGCCCGGATACATCCAGCGGCGTGCGCTGACAGCGGAAGCCGCGCGGACTCAGCTCGTACCAATAGACATCGCCGGAGTCGTCGTCGGACAGCGGCGCGGATGTCGCCGCCGCCGCCGGCACGACCTGCTGCACCAGAGTGAACGGCGCTTCCGCCCGATCGTCGCCGGCGAATGCCGATGCGCCATGATCGTCGTCCAGCCAGCTCG
Source organism: Lysobacteraceae bacterium (assembly GCA_031263725.1). Classification (GTDB taxonomy): domain Bacteria; phylum Pseudomonadota; class Gammaproteobacteria; order Xanthomonadales; family Xanthomonadaceae; genus JAITWM01. The sequence continues at coordinate 18,262 of JAISFF010000058.1, forward strand.
CCAACCGCGCGCCCATCTCCCGCACCCGCGCCAGGCAGGCCTCGAATCCGGGCGAAGCGCCGGCCAATGGCGCCAATGCCGCATGCAGGTCCTGCAGATCCGTGGTCAACTGGTCGAATCCCTTGTGCACATCCGGGCGTTCCAGCGCGCGCGTGCGGGTACCCTTCGGCGGCAGGCCCTCCATCGCCGCGCGCAGCTCGCGCAGGCTCTGCTCAAGCGCGCGCAGCGAAGGCGTCAACGTCGCCAGGGCGCCGGGCACCTGCCGACACTCCAGCTGGCAATCGCGCGCCAGTTCCTGCAACTGGCGCATGCCGAAACCTTCGCCGAAAAAGTTCGCCGCCAGCTCGGGCAGTTGATGCGCCTCGTCGATCACGAACGCCTGTGCGCCCGGCAGGATTTCGCCGAAGCCTTCCTGCTTCAGCGCCAGATCGGCCAGCAGCAGATGGTGATTGACCACCACCAGATCCGCCGCCTGCGCACGCTGCCGCGCCTGTACCACGAAGCATTCGCCCCAGAACGGACAATCGCTGCCCAGGCAATTGTCCAGCGTGGAAGTCACCATCGGCCACAACGGCGAATCATCGGCCAGCCCGTCCAGCTCCGCCATGTCGCCGAAGCGCGTGCATCCGCTCCAGGCGATGATGCGCTGGAACTGCCCGACCTGCTCACGATTGCCGAAGTTCGGATCGCCCTTGGCCTGCTGCAGGCGATACAGACACAGATAGTTCGACCTGCCCTTCAACAGCGCGGTCTTGAGCCCGACGCCCAGCGCCTCGCGCACCTTCGGCAGGTCGCGATGATAGAGCTGGTCCTGCAACGCACGGGTGCCGGTGGAGATGATGGTCTTCATCTTCGACAGCAGCGCCGGCACCAGATAGGCATAGGTCTTGCCGGTACCGGTGCCCGCTTCGGCCAGCAGCGTGTCGCGCTGCTCGAAGGCTTCGGCGATCGCCGAGGTCAGGCGCTGCTGCGCATGGCGCGGCGCGAAATTGTCCAGATGCAGCGCCAGCGCGCCGTTATCGCTCAAGGCTTCGCGGCTGGCATCGGAAAGTACAGACATGGAAAACGGACACGGAAGACAAGGTGTGCATTATCACCCGGATCGCCGACGGGCATCCGCCCGTCGCCCCGCTGCCCGCTGCCGTTGCCGCGCCCGGCCCGCGATGCGCGGAAAGACGCCGTCCGGATCGGCGGCGTCTCGGTCTTCACTTGCCGCACGTCGCAGATCACCTGCACGGTCACGCGCGGATCGAACGAAGGCTCAACTTGCGGCGCGCTATTTCCTCATCGATGGCCATGTGTATTCTCCAGGTCGTGAACAGGCAGGAGGCCCGTTTGATAACCCGGTTCGGGGCCAGATGACCACTCCCCTGCGTGGTCAACTGTCAGGGGAATACCGTATCGGCACATTTCATTGCGCAGGATCGCTCCATGCCCCATGTCGCGAACGGCAAGTGCAATGAGGCAAAGAGGTGGGAACGAAGAGCGGCGGCGTTATCCGCCATCCGGATTACATTCTGATCACACTTGGAACCGTGCAGCCTCCGATCATGGCGCGGGCGGAAACGGCATTTCCGGTTTCGCCCCTGGCCAGGCGCGCCTGCTCGATGGTGGCCCAGTGCCGCCGGCAGATCGGACCGATGGCCGAACCCAGTTCCACCGCACGCATGGCAAGGGTTTCGGCACGCGCATATTCGCCCTGCAGCAACGCGATCTCCGCGCGCTCCTGTAGCAGCGCCGGATCATCGGGCACCATCAGCAAGGCGGTGTTCAAGGCATCGCGGGCCTTGTCCAGATCGCCCGCCGCACGCGCCGCCACCTCATCGTGACGCAGATCCTCCACTTGGGGATCGCGCAGAGGCTGCACATTCAATTCCGTATCGTCGATGCCTGCGATCGCATCGATTTCCGCCATCCGCTGTGCTGGCGGCACTTCCGGCGCACGCGGCACGGCAGCCGGCGGCGGACCGCCGGCGAAACATCCCGCCAGCCACAATACCGGCGCCAGCTTCAGCAGATGGGACTGCGATTTCATCGATCTCGTCATCGGAATGCGCAACACGGATTTCATTGGGAGGTTTCGGGACGCGGATCCAGGCCGAACCAGCGCCGCCAGCCGCCTTCCGCTTCCGGAACCGCGCCGGGCGGCGGCGCACATGATTCGAAAGGCGGCGCGTAGCCGGCGACAAACGGAAACTGGCGCGCGCCGGCACAGGTGGAATCGGTGGCGTACGAACCGGCGTCCTGTATCCATTGCCATTCGATGCCGCCGTTGTTGACCTGCAGCGGCGAGCTGGGCAGGCGCGAGAACAGTCCCGACCAGACCCGCATCGCGCCGGTGGCGCCATACAGCCCGGTCTGCTCGTTCTGATCGTTGCCCATCCACACCACAGCCAGATGGTCGCCGGTATAACCCGCATACCAGCTGTCGCGGCCGTCGTTGCTGGTGCCGGTCTTGCCGGCCGGCGACAGGCGCCCCAGTCCATCGCTCAGCAAGCGGCGGCCGGTGCCATCGGTGACCACGCGTTGCAGAGCGATACTGATCAGGTTGGCAGCGATCGAATCCCCTGCCTGCGCCGGAGCCGGCTGTTTGTCGTAGCGCCTGAGCGGATTGCCCTCCGGATCGAGCACGCCCCGCACGCTGCGCAACGGCTGGATTTCGCCGCCCGACGCCAGGAACTGGTAGAGCTGCGCCATCGCGTACGGGCTCTGGTCGGTGGCGCCGAGGATCAGCGAGGGATTGGGGCTGGACTTGATGCCGGCCAGCACATCGATCAGCTCCGCCAGCCGTTCCGGCCCGACCTCCATGCCGATCCTGACCGTGGCCTGGTTATAGGAATGCGACAGTGCATCCATCACCCGCACGGCGCCGTGACTCTGGTTGTCGGAGTTGGAAGGACTCCAGGTCCGGCCACGGGTCAACGGCACCGTCACCGGCGTGTCCTCGACCCAGGTGGCCAGCGAATACCGTTGCGGCTGCGCCAGCGCCAACAGATAGACGAAAGGCTTGAGCAGGGAGCCGACCGGACGGTTGGCTTCGACCACGCGATTGAAGCCGGGCATGGCGACATCGCGATTGCCCACCGCCGCCAGCACTTCGCCATTGTGCACATCGGTCACGATCGCGCCCGTCTGCAGCGGCGGCCGCTTGCCGTTCCGCAACGATTCGATGGTGTCGGTCACCGCGGTTTCCACGTAGGCCTGCGCCGATGGCGACATGCCGGTCAGCACGGTGAGCCCGGCGCCGCGCAACGCGCTCTCCGGATAATCGTGCGCCAACTGTCTCCGCACCAGATCGACGTAGGCCGGATAACGGTTGGCGGCGATCACGCCCGGTGTCGGCGTCACCCCCAGCGGCGCCTCCAGCGCTTGCCGATACAGCGCTTCGTCGATCAGTCCGGTGTCACGCAGCATGCCCAGCGCCACCGCGCGACGTTCCCTGGCGCGCTCGGGATACCGGCGCGGATCGTAGTACGACGGTCCTTTCACCAGCCCGATCAGCAGCGCGGTCTGCGCCAGGTCCAGCGAATCCAGATCACGCCCGAACCAGAACTCCGCGCCCGCCGCGACACCGTGGATGGCCTGATTGCCGCGCTGCCCCAGATACACCTGGTTGAGATAGGTCTCCAGGATGGTGCGCTTGTCGTAGCGCGCTTCCAGGATCAGCGCGTAGATGATCTCGTTGAACTTGCGCCATACCGTGCGTTCCTGTCCGATGCCCAGCAGGCCGCTGCGCGCCAGCTGCTGGGTCAGCGTGCTGCCGCCCTGCTTCTCCTCGCCGCCCGAACTCACGATCACCCACAACGCGCGCAGGATGCCCTTGGGATTGATGCCGTGGTGACGGCTGAAATCGCGATCCTCGACCGCCTGCAGGCCGGTCACCAGCAGCTCGGGCACATCCTCGATCTGCACCAGCCTGCGCTCTTCCTGCTTCTGCCCGTACAACGTGGCGATACGGGCCGGATCCAGCCGCGCCGAACGCAGGCTCGCGCGTGTCGCCGGATCGCGCAGGGCCGACACGCGCCCGCCCGACAGCAGCACTTCGACACGCTGCGCCGGAATCCGCTGATCGACATCGGCATAGCCGCGGCTGGAGATGACGAACTGGTTGCCCTCGTGCAGATAACTGCCTGCGCGCGCGCCCTCGCCATCTTCGAGATAGGCCGCGGCATCCAGTTCGGCCTTCAATGTCCTCGCATCCATGGCCGTGCCCTGGCCCAGATGCAGCGGCCGCGCATAGACGCGGGTCGGGATCTGCCAGCGCAGGCTGTCGAAACGTTCGCTGACCTGATGATTCAGATAGACCGTATAGGGCGCCAGAAAGCCGAACGCGAAACCGATTCCGGCCAGCACCAAAGTCACCAACCAGCGCCGCCAGGCCGGCGCTTCGGCCGGCCCGTCGTCGTCGAACTCGTCGTTGTCGTCGTAATCGTCCTGGCGTGCCACGGTTTCGGAACTGTTGGGGTCGAGGCAGTCTAGCAGCTGGTTTCCGCCCGCGGCGCGGGCATCGCCGGCCCCGGATGGCGTCCGGTCATCGCCGGATCATGATCGGCCGCGCGCGGGCGTATCCGGAAAGCCGAGCATGCCCGGATCGGGACGGAATGGACGCGGCTGTATTTCCAGCAACTGCATGGCTTCCGCATTGTCCACGATCAGGTCTTTCCGCAGGCGCGAAATCGGACCGCGCGTGGCTGGCAGCAGCCACGCCATCAGGCCCAGCAACGGCCGCCAGAGCCTGACCGGAACCGTGTACAACGGAAGGCCGGCGCGGACGCGCGCGAACATTTCGCTGGCACGCAACCGTTCGCCGCCGCCGAGCGACAGCGTCCTGCCCTGCGCGTTTTCCCGCGACAGGCAGCGCAGGATCGCGTCGGCAAGATCGTCGGCATGCACCGGTTGCCGCAGACCGTCGCCGGCCGGCAACGGAAACAGGCGCCAGCGCGCCGCGCGCTGCGCGATCGGCGTGATGTTGCGGTCCAGTCCCGCACCGTAGATCAGCGTCGGCCGCAGCAATGTCCAGCCGATGCCCAGACGCCGGCATTGTTCGATCACCCGGGCCTCGCCCACGGCCAGGTGCCGGACCATCTCGCGTTCGCTCTCGATCCCGGAGGACTGCTTGGTCAATACGCTCATCGAACTGGTGGCCACCAGTCTTGGCGCCGGCGCCGCCGGCATCCTGCCGAGCCAGCCGGCCAGCGCCTCCAGCGGTCCGAAACTGACGATGCCCTGCAACGCCGCACCGGCGGCTTCCGGGAACACCGGCAGTTGTCCCAGATCGCCGCTCAGCCAGCGCAGTTGCGGCGTATCGGTCTTGCCGCCATGACGGCTCAGCGCAATTACATCGATCCCGGCTTCGCGCAGGCGCGGAAGCAGGAAATGGCCGATCTGGCTGGTGGCGCCGACAACGAAAATGCTCATGGATTCAATCCGGGGAGATCGGTCGCGGTACCGGTCGCACCCGCGAAGCGAATGGTCGATCCGGCCTGGACGGGTTCCGCGATGTCGCCAAGGATTCTAACGCGCCGCATCCGCATCATCCGCCGCCCGCGGAATAGCGCTCAATCGCCGCTGCCGGACAACGCCTGCCGCATCCGCAGCGCAAAGTCCTCCAGACCCGGCGCTTGCGGATCGAACGCCCGTGCCTGGTCCAGCGCCTGCGCAGCCACGGTCAGCTCGCCCGCTCCCAGACGTTCATCGCCGATCGCCAGCCAGCGCAGCGCCAGATCGCGGCGCGTGGCTGCCAGTTCCGGATCGTTCGGAGCGATCGCGAACCAGGCTTCATAGCAACTGCCCGCGCTGCGGACCCGGTTGCGGCGCAACTCCTGCTCGACACAGCGGCGCATCGCCTGCCGCAAACGGATTCCGGTCTGGCGCACCTGCGCATCGTCGGGCGCCAATGCCTGCGCCGCACGCAACTTGTCGTAAACGCTGGCGCCCGGCGGCAACAGCCAATTGCCCTGTGTCCCGGCATTGGCCGCATCCGCCAGCAATGTCTGCAAGCGGCGGCGATCCGCCGCCGACAGGCGCGTATTCAATCGCGCCTGCGATTGCCGGGCGCGTTCGATTTCGTTCTGCACCCGCGCCAGTTCTGGAGATGCGGGCGTCAGCTCCCGTGCCGCCTGCAACGAACGCTCGGCATCGGCAAAACGGAAATCCGCCGCATGTTTTCCAGCCGTGCGCGCATATTCCCGAGCCACTTCCTGCAGGCCCTGCGCGGCCGCCTGCTGTTCCGGCACCGCCTTCGCCACCATTCGATAACGTTCGGCCGCGCGCTGCAGGCGTCCACGTTCCAGATCGGCATCGGCCAGACGCAATTGCCGCTCCACGGCCCGCGCGAACGACGCCTGCGTATCTGGCAGCTCCATGTGACCGGCATCGTAATGGCGCACTTGCGCCAGCCCATCCGCGGCCGCGGCCAGATCGTCGCGTCGCAAGGCCTGGCGTGCGCGCTGCAACAGGATGGACAGGGCATCCTCGCGGCCTTCCAGCGCCTGGACCAGTTCCGGCCGGAAGGTCAGCACCTTCCGGTATAGCGGCAGCGCCGCATCGTCGGCACCATCGATGCGGCCATCCTGGAGCGCCGCTTCGGCCTGCTCCAGCCAGACGCCGATATTGGCTTTGCCGGCCTCGTGCTCGCGCAGCCGCGCTTCCACGGCGGCGGCCTGATCGCGCGGAACCTGCAATTCCCGCGCCAGCGCCAGCGCCTGGCGCGCATCATCGTCGCGGCCCTCGCCCAGAGCCGCATTCACCTGCGCCAATGCCGCCAACGCGACCCTGGCCAGACCCGCGCGCGCCTCGCCACGATCGCTGTCCAGCGCCTGCGCCGCTTCGAACTTTTGTCTGGCCCCGCCGCCGTCGGCCGCGCTCAGGCGTCCCTGCGCCAGTGCTTGCTCGCCATTGGCCAGCAATTGCTGGATACGGGACTCCGGCCATAACCGTTCGGCCAGCGGCTCGCGCAGCGCGAGACCGGCCAGCAGCAGCGCCGGCAACAAGGCGACGCCGATGCCGACCAGCAACGCGTATCGCCTGCGGCAGCCGCCGTGGCGGGGAGATGGCGCTCGCTCACTCATCGTCCCGAATATCGCGCAGGCCACTGTGAATCGTCATAAGGCATTCCCGGCATACTGCTCCCGGCCGGTCCGGACAAAGCGGATGCGAATCCATTTCCAGTCCTCCCGATGCAACCGATGCGGTTTCCTGGAGGCCAACAAAAAACGACCTGCGCATGCAGGCCGTCGATATGCATTTACGGATGAATCCGGCCGACGCCCGATCAGTCATCGCCCTTGGACAGGTCGTCGTCGGCCACCACTTCCGCCGCCGCCCATTCCAGGGCTTCGCGCTCGGCGCGCTCGCGCTCGGCTTTCTCGACCTGATCGATCAGGGAGTTGTCGACCGTGCGCGCGGCGATTTCGCGCAGCGCCAGGACGGTGGGCTTGTCGTCGCTTTCGTCGTTATCGATCGTCGCCTGTACGCCATTGGCAAGCTGGCGCGCGCGCTTGGCGGCCATGACCACCAGTTCGAAACGGTTATCGACGACTTGCAGGCAATCTTCAACGGTAATACGGGCCATACGGATTCCTGCGGCGAAAGGCCGCTCAGGGGATGGAGGTAAGTGTGGAATCATACCCGACCACGCCTTGGAATGACAAGCTCGTGCGCAGCAGATGCCTTTGCAATCAATCAGTTGGCTTCCCGATTCAGAAGCGAGGCCAGCAAATCCCGGTAGGCTGCCTGCTGCCGCGGGCGGCGCAGCCGGCTGGCGACGAAAACCGCTGCGACTTCGTCCACCGCCTGTTCGAAGCGCTCGTTGACCACCACGTAATCGAATTCGTCGTAATGCGACATCTCCTCGCGGGCGCCGGCCAGACGCTGGCGGATGACCTCCTCGCGGTCCTGGCCGCGCGCGCGCATGCGCTGCTCCAGCACATCCCTGGAAGGCGGCAGGATGAAGACGCCGATCGCCTCGGGCAGCTTGGCCCTGACTTGGCGCGCGCCCTGCCAATCGATCTCCAGCAGCACGTCGTGCCCCCTCCGCAGTTGCGGCTCCACCGATTGCCGCGCGGTGCCCTTCCAATCGCCGTGCACCAGCGCGTATTCGAAGAAATCGCCGGCCTCGATCATCTCCTCGAAGCGTTCCTTGCTGACGAAATGGTAGTGCTCGCCATCGGTCTCGCCCGGCCGCGGCGGCCGCGAAGTGAACGAAATCGACAGCACGATCGCCGGATCGCGCGCGCGGACCGCGTTGACGATGCTGCTCTTGCCGGCGCCCGAGGGCGCGGCGACGATGAAGAGTGCGCCCTGCGGCGGAGTCTGTGTGGCGGTCATTCGATGTTCTGCACCTGTTCGCGGATCTGGTCGATCAACACTTTCAACTCCACGGCTGCGGCGGAAGTCCGCGCATCGACCGACTTGGAACCCAGAGTATTCGCCTCGCGGTTCAATTCCTGCAACAGGAAGTCCAGGCGACGCCCTGCCGGCTGGTTCTGCCGCAGCACCCGACGGATTTCCTGGACATGGCTATCCAGCCGGTCCAGTTCCTCGTCCACATCCAGCTTCTGCAGCCAGATCACCAGTTCCTGCTCCATCCGGCCCGGATCCAGCGGCTGCTGCAGGTCGGCCAGGCGCGCGGTCAGCCTGGCGCGCTGGCCTTCGCGGATCGCCGGAACCATGTCCCGCACATCGGCGGCGATGGCGGCCACGGCATCGACCCGTTCCAGGATCGCGGCGGTCAGTTTCCCGCCTTCGCGCTCGCGCGCGGCAATGAAATCGTCCAGCAGGGTCTGCAACAGTTCCAGCGCCTGTTCCCGCAGCGCCTCGGTATCGACCTGCGGCACCTGCAGCACGCCCGGCAGTTGCAGCACCTGGGTGAACCCGACGCGCATGCCGGGGAACTGCGCATCCATCCGTTGCGCCAGTCGCCCCAGTTGCGCCAGCAGGTCGTCGTCGACGGCCAGCGTGGAAGGCGCCGCCCCATCGCTGCGCAGACGCAGGGTCAGGTCCAGCTTGCCCCGCATCACCCGCGCGGCCACCGTCTCGCGCAATACCGGCTCCAGCGCGCGCAGCTCGTCCGGCAGCCGCAGGCTCAGCTCCAGGAAACGGTGATTGACCGAACGCAACTCGCCGCCGAGCCGGCCCCAGGGTGTGCTGCGCTCCGCGCCAGCGAAAGCGGTCATGCTACGGATCATGCGCAAATCCGGAATCGAAGAAAACAGGCCCGAATGGTAATCTAAACAGGCTCACTTTTTCGGATCAAGCCTATGCCCGTTGCCCGCCCCAGTGGCCGTCGTCCCGACCAGTTGCGCGATATCCGCATCGAACGCGGCTATACCCGCCATGCCGAAGGCTCGGTCCTGATCTGCTTCGGCGATACCCGCGTGCTGTGCACCGCCAGCATCGACAACAGGGTGCCGGGCTTCATGCGCGGCAAGGGCGAAGGCTGGGTCACCGCCGAGTACGGCATGCTGCCGCGCTCCACCCACAGCCGCAGCGAACGCGAAGCGGCGCGCGGCAAGCAGGGTGGGCGCACGCTGGAGATCCAGCGGCTGATAGGCCGTTCGCTGCGCGCCTGCATCGATCGCGCGGCCTTGGGCGAACGCACCATCACCCTGGATTGCGATGTGCTGCAAGCCGATGGCGGCACGCGCACCGCCGCCATCACCGGCGCCTATGTCGCGCTGAGCGATGCCGTCCGCTGGCTGCTGGCGCGCAAGGAAATCGTCCGCGATCCGATCATCGGCGCGATCGCCGCGGTATCGGTGGGCATCTATCGCGGCACGCCGGTGCTGGATCTGGACTATGCCGAGGACAGCGACTGCGATACCGACATGAACATCGTGATGAACGATGGCGGCGGTTTCATCGAACTGCAGGGCACGGCCGAAGGGCATGCGTTCCGGCGCGACGAGCTCGATGCCCTGCTGGCGCTGGGCCAGGCCGGGACCGCGGAGTTGTTCGCCCTGCAGCGCGCCGTCCTGGCATCCTGAAAACGCGATGAGCCACCCATCCGTTTCCCGGTCCCGCATCGTGCTGGCCAGCGGCAACGCCGGCAAGCTCGCCGAACTGCGCGCCCTGCTCGCCGGCAGCGGCGTGGAAGCCGTGCCGCAATCGGACTACGCCGTCGACGCCGCCGAGGAAACCGGAGCCACCTTCGTCGAGAACGCCCTGATCAAGGCCCGGCATGCCGCGCGCATCAGCGGACTTCCGGCCATCGCCGACGATTCCGGCTTGTGCGTGGACGTGCTGGGCGGTGCGCCGGGCCTGCATTCGGCCCGCTATGCCGGTGCGCATGGCGACGACGATGCCAACAACCGCCGTCTGCTGTCCGAGCTGGAAGGCTTGGTCGAAGGCCGGCGCAAGGCCCGTTTCCATTGCGTGCTGGTATTGCTGCGCCATGCCGACGATCCGCGGCCGCTGATCGCCGAAGGCGAATGGCATGGACGGATCATCGATGCTCCGCGCGGCGCGGGAGGTTTCGGCTACGACCCGCTGTTCCTCGACCCCGAGCAGGGCATGACCGCGGCGGAAATGCCGGCGGAACTGAAGAATCGCATCAGCCATCGGGGGCAGGCGCTGCGCGCGCTGAAGTCGAAGCTGGCCGGCTGGCCATGAGCCTGCGTCGCCGCATGTCCGGCCGCGGTTCCGATCCGGCCGGATCGCCATGACATGTCCATGCTGACCGCGCCGCCGTTGTCGCTGTACGTGCACCTGCCCTGGTGCGTACGCAAATGTCCGTACTGCGATTTCAATTCGCATGCGCTGCAAGGTGCGGCACCGTTCGACGATTATGTGGACGCGCTGATCCGCGACCTGGAGTTCGACCTGCCGCTGGTACGCGGCCGCGAACTGCACAGCATCTTCTTCGGCGGCGGTACGCCCAGCCTGTTCCCCGCCGACGCCATCGACCGTTTCCTGCAAGCCGCTGCGCGCCGCCTGACGTTCGCCGCGAATATCGAGATCACCCTGGAAGCGAATCCGGGCGCCATCGAGCACGACCATTTCGATCGTTACCTGGCAGCCGGAATCAATCGGCTCAGTTTCGGCATCCAGAGCTTCGACGACGGATGCCTGCGGCGGTTGGGCCGGATCCACGACCGCCAAGAAGCCGAAGCGGCGGTGAAAAGCGCGCAGGATGCCGGGCTGCAAAACATCAACCTGGACCTGATGTACGCCCTGCCCGGCCAGGATCCGGCGATGGCGGAACGGGACCTCGCGTGCGCCATCGCACTGGCTCCGGCGCATATCAGCCACTACCAGCTGACGCTGGAACCCAACACCCTGTTCGCCATGCGCCCGCCGCCGGGCATGCCCGACGACGAACTCGCCTGGGACATGCAACAGCGCTGCCAGGCGCGACTGGCGGCCGCCGGCTATGCGCAGTACGAGATCAGCGCCTACGCCCGTCCTGACCGCCAGTGCCAGCACAATCTCAACTACTGGCGGTTCGGCGATTACCTGGGCATCGGCGCGGGCGCGCATGGCAAGATCACGCTTGATGCAGATCAATCGCTATTGCGCCGGTGGAAACTGCGCCATCCCGCGAGCTATCTGGGCAAGGCCGGTACCCCGCACGGGATAGGAGGCGACGAATGCATCGCCATGCAGGATCGCCCCTTTGAATTCATGCTCAATGCGCTGCGATTGAACGCAGGTTTCAACCTGACTCGGTTTGAAACACGGACCGGAATCGAACGCGCAAGGATTGCGCCCATCCTCGCCGTGGCCCAGAATCGCGGCTGGCTGATCCAACAAGATGACCATGTAATGCCTACTGAATGGGGACGCCGCTTTGCCAATGACGTGATAAGTCTTTTCATGACCGAACCGGGCGATCCCGATTCCTTGCGCCGATTGGCCGATAATCCTACCCATGATACAAACCGCCCCGAAAGGGATTGACCGCAGGATGCCCGTGCCTGTTGACCCAACATCGCCGAACGCGGTAATCACGATTCTCGCCTCACCGCATTTGCCCGAGCGCGTCCGCCAGATCCTGCAGGCGGTCAATGCGCTGGTGTCCAAGAGCCTGAGCGTTTCGCTGTCCGCGACACTGAAGGAATTGGAACGGTTGCTGTTCCAGCAGGCCGAACGCGCGCCCAACAGCCAGACGCAAAGCGATCGCTTCGTCGAGCTGCAACTGTTGCGCCGGCACCGCCCCGACCTGATTCCGCGCTATCTGAGCGGACTCGAAAACGCGCTGGCGCGGATCCGGTATCCGGCCACGATGGTGAAGCCCGACAACAACGCGCAATCCAGGCCGCTGAACCACCAGACCCTGTCGCTGGTGGAGAACACCGATCTGGACCGGCATCTGGTAGTGCGCGAAATCTCGCGCCGGGAAAGCACCCGCCACAACAATGCCCTGCTGCTGCTCGGCCAGCGCTTCGGCGTCCTCGCGGGCACGCCGGCCTTCGATTACGAGCAGTTGCCGGTCGGCCCCTACAGGCTGTCGCAGATCCTCAGCGAAGCCAGCGAATCACTGCAGATGAGCCTGACGGCCCAGATGTTGCTTTTTCGCGCCTTCGAAACCCAGACGTTGTCCCAGTACGGGGAACTGGCCGACCAGCTCAATTCGCTGCTGTCGAGCAACGGCGTGCTGCCGGGCCTGGTCTACCAGCCCTACCGGCGCCGCAATCCGCAGTCCGACGCGGCATCCGGCCGCGACAATTCGGAACCCGCCCAGCAACCGATGAGCGGCTGGCAGGGACAGGCTTCGGACGGGACCTGGAGCGGCGAGCTGATCGCCAACCTGGAAACGCTCGACGCCAAAGCGCTGCCGTTGGTCCCGCCCATGATCGAAATGGGCAGCGGCGAGCTGGCGGCGCAGAACAAGGCCTATTCCGCGTTGCGGGGACTGCTGGCGCGCCATCGCGGCACGGAGAACCCTCGCACCGGCAATACCCCGCAAGGCGGCGGCTTCGTGCTGCCCGCCAGCAGCGTGCTGGACACGCTGAGCGCGTTGCAGCCGGTGCTGCCGGAGCCATCCGCTCCCGGCCAGCGCAGGCGCACGCTCGAGGATGTCCGCCTGGCGGCGCTGAAGCGCCTGCGCGAAACACATGGCCCGGCGGCCGACATCCCGCAGGAGCAGACCGATACCTTCGAACTGCTCGGCATGCTGTACGGCGAAATCGGCAAGGAAGTCAGCGAAGACGCCCCCGCGCAGGATCTGCTGGTCAAGTTGCAGGTACCGGTGGCCCGCGTCGCGATTTCGGACCACAGCTTCTTCATCCGCGAACGCCATCCCGCGCGCGAACTGTTGAACTCGGTCGCCGAGTCCGGCGCCAACTGGCTGTCCGATTCCGACGCCGACCCGCACCTGGTGAAGAAACTCGAGCGCGCAGTGGACCATGTCGTCAAGGAGTACGATGGCGACGAAAAAGTCTTCGATTACGCCAACCGCGAAGTGCAGAAGCACCAGCAGGACCAGATCCGCAAGGCGGAACTGACCGAACGCCGACAGATCGAAGCCGCCCGCGGCCGCGACCGGCTGGAGATGTCGCGCCGCCGTTCCGCGGACCTGATCGCACAATGGCTGCGCGGACGGCAACCGTCCGAATTCGCGCAGACGCTGTTGAATCTTGCGTGGACCGATGTCCTGACGCTGACGTTGCTGCGTCAGGGGCAGGATTCGGAAAAATGGCTGGAATACGAGAAGGTCACCGGCGCGATCATCGAACGCCTGTTCCACGCCGGGCCCGACGGCGGTCCGCCGCCGCCGGATCCGGCATTGCGCGAGACGATCGAGACCGCGCTCCAGCAGGTCGGCTACCACCACAGCGAAGCGGCATCGATCGCGCAGCATCTGGCGGGCGATGCCAGGGCGGCCGCCTCCAAGACCGAGCTGAATGCGCGCCTGAAACCCCGTATCCAGCCGGACGACGCGGGCCAGGACAAGACGCAGCGGCAACTGTCGCCCCGCACACCGGAAGAACAGCGGCATTACGAGCAGATCGTATCGCTGCCCTTCGGCACCTGGTTCGAGTTCAACACCAGCCAGCTGGGCGATGTCAGGCGCCAGCGCCTGTCCTGGTACAGCCCGGTGACCGGCAACACACTGTTCGTCAATCAGCGCGGGCAGAAACTGGCCGGACAACCGCTGGACATGATCGCGCGCATGATGGCCCGTGACGAGGCCCGCATCGTCACCGAGAACAAGAACCGGCTGATCGACCGTGCCTGGCAGGCGACGTTGCGCACCCTGCGCGGGCTGATGCCGAAGGCGGCACCGGCCAAACCGACGGAGCCGCGCGCATGAGTCCGCATATCGCTCGCCACGCGCTGCGCCGGCAGGTAACCGGCACCGTGCCGGCCGCCGATGTCATGACCTCCCAGGACGCCGGAATGCTGATCGATCTGTCCGAAAACGGCATGATGCTGCTGGGCGGCTCCGGGTTGCTCAAGGATGGCCTGTATCAGTTGCGCTTCCCGCTGGAAGACCGCGGCCGCGTCAGCGAGATTGATGTCGGTGTGCATCTGCTGTGGCTGGGGCAGCCCAACACCCAGGGGTTGCGGCAGGCCGGCTTCCGTTTCCTGACCATCTCCGACGAGGATCGCGAACGGATCCGGCGGTGGATAGAAAGCGGCGACAACTACAGCTACTGACACAGTCGGCAACGGTGGATTCCACGGTCTTTCAGCGCTGGATCGGGCACACTAACCGTTCCGATCATTCCCAGAGTCCGGCAATGGCCACATCCGATATCGATATCCTGTATTCGCAACACATGGCCGTATTGCAGCGCCGCGCCGACGAAGCGCTGCGCCGCGGCGGCTACGATCATCTGCTGATTCCCAGTGGCTCGCTGCACTACCAGCTCTTCGACGATCGCGACTATCCCTACGCCGTCAATCCGCATTTCAAGCATTGGCTGCCGCTGACCCAGTTGCCGGACAGCTGGCTGGTGCACACGCCGGGCAAGCGTCCGCAACTGATTTACCTGCAGCCGTCCGATTACTGGCACGTCGTGCCGGAAGCGCCCAGCGGATGGTGGGTGGATCAGGTCGATATCCACATCATCCGCAAGCCCGAGGAAGCGCTGCCGTTGCTGCCGAAGCCGGCCGCGCGCTGCGCCATCATCGGCGAGCGGCAAAGCGCGCTGGGCGAATACGCGCCCAACAACCCGCAGGCCGTCGTCGATTATCTGCATTACCAGCGTTCCTACAAGACCGGGTACGAACTGGCGCTGATGCGCGAAGCGCAACGGATCGCGGTACGCGGCCATCGTGCCGCCGTGCGCGCATTCCGCGAAGGACTCAGCGAATTCGAAATCCACATGGCCTATTGCAGCGCGACCGGGCAGGACGCGGTCGATGCCCCCTACCGCAACATCGTGGCGCTCGACACCCACGGCGCCGTACTGCATTACACCGAGCTCGGCCGCACGCGTCCCGCGTATCCGCACAGCTTCCTGATCGATGCGGGCGCCAGCCATTGCGGCTACGCCAGCGATATCACCCGCACCTACGCATACGACACGGCCAGCGAATTCCACGCATTGATCGATGCGACCGACGCCGCCCAGATCGGGATGGGCCGATCTGTCCGCGCCGGCGCGGATTACAAACAGCTGCATCTGGACGCGCACCTGACGCTGGCCGGAATACTGAAGGATTTCGGCGTGCTCAAGGTCTCGCCGGAGGAAGCCCTGGCCACCGGCGTCAGCGGCGCGTTCTTCCCGCACGGACTCGGCCATCCGCTGGGGCTGCAGGTCCACGATGTCGCCGGATTCGCCGCCAGCGACAAGGGCGGGACCATTGCGCGTCCGCAAGGCCATCCGGCGCTGCGCATGACCCGCGTGCTGGAGCCGGGCATGGTGATGACGATCGAACCCGGCATCTACTTCATCGACCTGCTGCTGAGCGAGCTCAGGCAGGGCGCGCACGCCGGCAGCGTCGACTGGTCGCGCGTGGATGCGTTCCGCCGCTATGGCGGCATCCGCATCGAGGACAATGTGGTCTGCACCGAAGGCGATCCGGAGAACATCACCCGGCCCGCTTTCGCCAGCGTCGAGTGAGTCCGCCCGGATCCGGCATCGCCCCGAATCCGGACCGGACGATCTTCTGGATGCTCCACCGGCAACAGGCCATCGCCATGACGGCCTGTTTTTTTCATCGTCGTGTTTTCCGCGGACCACTTACCGGCCCAGATGCTGCTTCAACCAGTCGTTGACGGTGTCGTGCCACAGGATGCTGTTCTGCGCCTTGAGCACCCAGTGGTTCTCGTCCGGGAAGTACAGCAGCCTGGATTCGACGCCCCTGCGCTGCAAGGCGGTGAACGCCGACAGGCCCTGGTCCACCGGCACGCGGTAATCCTTCCCGCCCTGCACCACCAGCATCGGCACGCGCCATTGGATGACGTGGTTGACCGGATTGAAACGCTCGTACGCCTGCGGATTCCCATACGGCGTGCCACCGTTCTCCCATTCCGGGAACCACAGCTCCTCGGTGACATAGCCCATCGAGCGCGTGTCGAATACGCCGTCGTGATTCACCAGGCACTTCCATGCGCCCGACACCGGCGAATGCCAGTTGCCGGCGATCCAGTTGATCATGTAGCCGCCATAGCTGGCGCCCAGCGCACAAGCATTGCCGCCATCCAGGAACGGATACTGCTCCTGCGCGGCGGCCCAGCCCTTCCGCAGGTCCTCCAGCGGGCGGTCGCCCCAGTGCTGGCTGATGGCATCGGTGAAGGCCTGGCCATAGCCGGTGGAGCCGTGAAAATCGATCATCACCACCGCGTAGCCCTGCCCGGCATAGGTCTGCGGATTCCAGCGATAGCTCCAGCTGTCGCCGAAGCTGCCCTGCGGACCGCCATGGATCAGGAACGCAACCGGATACTTGCGGCCCGCCTGGTAATTCCAGGGCTTGACCACATAGCCGTAGACCGTTTCGTCGTTCCAGCCCTTGAAGTTGAACTGCGCGTATTCGCCGAAGCGGACCTGCGGCAGGATTTCCTGCGTGCTCCGCGTGATCGCGCGCGGCGACGCGCCATCAAGCTGCGCCACGAACAGCTGATCGCCGCCGCGCAGGCTGTTGCGGGTGAAGGCCAGGGTCGGGCCGGCGATTTCCACCGCCGAAACCGTTCCATCGCCAACGATCTTCCGCACCTGTCCGGTCGCAATGTCGATCCGGAACAGCGGATGCTCGCCCAGGTCGTCGGCGGTCGTGTACAGCGCGGCGCCGTCTTGCGACAGCACCAGTCCGCCGGCGCTGCGATCCCACGCAGGCGCGATTTCGCGGCTGCGACCGCTCGCCAGATCCAGCTCCATCACACCGAAGCGGTCGGCCTCGAAGCCGGCGCGCTTCATGGCGCGGTAATACAGCTTCTGGCCATCGGCGCTGAACACCGGATCGGTATCCCAGGCCGGATTGCCCGCGGTCAAATTGACCGGCGCCATGCGGCCGTTGACCGGAAACCGATACAGATCGAAATTGGTCGACCAGGCCTCGCCCTTGCCCGCGACGCGGATGCTGCCCACGATCGACTGCCCGTCCGGCGCCCAAGCGTATTCGCCGACATCGCCGAACGGCTTCGACGGAATATCGCCATCCAGCGAGGCACTGACCGCAATCGCCTCGGTCACGGCTTTGACCGAAGCGCCGCGGCGCGCGCCATTTGCTTCCTCGGGCAGTGGTGCCACGAACAATGCGCTGCGGCGTCCATCGGCCCAGGTATCCCAATGCCGCACGAACAGACGGTCATACACCACGCCGGAAGCCTTGCCTGCCGCATTGTGCTCGCCGCATCGCAGGTCGGCCCCGCATTCCAGGAACACATCCGCGCTGAAGGCGAAGCGGGTTCCGTCCGGCGACAGCCTGTAGCTGCCGATGTCCAGCGGGAACGCCGTGAGCTGGCGCGGCGTGCCGCCGCTCAACGGAATCGAATACAACTGCCGGGTTCCAGCGCGTGCGCTGAGGAAGTACACGGTCCGTCCATCCGGGGACACCGATGGCGAATCGACGTTCCAGCCCTCCGGCGTCAGCCGCGCCGGCGGCGCCAGATCGCGGGTCAGCAGGTTGCGCGTCCACAGGCCGGTACGGGTATCGATGTTTTCCGCATCCATCTGGCGCTTGGCGAATATCACCGTTCCGCCATTGGGAGTGAGCACCGGCGACGACACGCGGTCCAGCGCCACCATGTCCCGGACCTCGAAACCGCGCTCCTGTGCCGAAACCGGCAAAGCCGCCATCAGCATCACGGGCAACAACGCATAACGCAAACTCATGTGCACACTCCTGAAACGGTGATCGAATCGATGCATGTCACTACGGGCGACACGATCCGTGCCCCGCAATCGCTGGCATGCTCAGGTCTCTTCGGCCGGCGGTGTCCGCCGGTCCGCCTTGGCGCCGACGCGATACAGCAGCCCGCCGACCACCGCCAGCAACACCAGCCCGGCCCACTGCCCCAGATGCCAGTCCGCCGGCAGCGCCAACACGTCCGCGCTGCCCGCCGCCACGATCGGAACCGCGATGCCGATGCCCATCAGCGCTTCGCCGGTGATCAGGCCGGCGGCGAACAGCGTGCCGGGACGGTGGATGCGCTCGCGCAGGGACTCGTCGCCGCCAGCCTTGTGCTTGCGCTCGACCAGGTACGAAATCAGGCCGCCGAGGAAAATGGGCACCATCAGTTCCAGCGGCAGGTAGATGCCGATGGCGGCGGCGAGCACGGGTACGCGGAACTTGGCACCGCGCGATTTCAGCCACTCGTCCAGAGCGATGATCGCCGCCCCGATGCCCGCGCCAGCGCCGATCATGCCCCAGGGCAGCTTGCCGCCGAACAGGCCCTTGGCCACCGAAGCCATCAGCATCGCCTGCGGCGCGGCCAGCGACTTGGAATGTTCCGGCGTCGGCTCGCCGATGCCGTAGGCGGTCGCCAGCAGGTTCAGCACCGGCGCCATGATCAGGGCACAGGAGAAAGCGCCGATCGCCAGCATCAGTTGCTGTTTCCACGGCGTCGCGCCAACCAGATAGCCGGCTTTCAGATCCTGCAGGTTGTCGCCGCCGACCGCCGCCGCGCAACAGACCACTGCACCGATCATGATCGCCGCGACCGCACCGATCGGCGAGTCGCGCCCGAGCAGGACCACCAGCACCACCGAAGCGAACAGGATCGTGGAAATGGTGATGCCGGACACCGGGTTGTTGGACGAGCCGATGAGACCGGCCAGATAGGCCGACACCGAGACGAACAGGAATCCGGCCACGATCATGATCGCGGTCATCGGAATGCTGACGTGCCACTGGCCGACGATCGCCTGATACAGCGCCAGCAGCGGCAGGGTGAACAGCACCAGCGCCACCAGCATCCACTGCATCGGCAGGTCGCGATCGGTTTCGGCCGTGACCGCGCCGCCGCTCTGCTGGCGGGTGGCCGCCAGTCCGCTGCTGATGCCGGAGGCCAGCGACTTGCGCAGCGAAAACAGCGTCCAGACGCCGCCGATCAGCATCGCGCCGACGCCAAGATAGCGGATCCTGGCCGACCAGATCGCATAAGCGACGCCGCTGGCGCTCTCCCCGGCCACCTTCGCCGCCAGTTCCGGGTCGCCGTTCAACAGGAACATGTCATACAGCGGAATGGCGATGTTCCAGGACAGGATCGCGCCGGACACCACCACGATGCCAACATTCAGACCCACGATATAGCCCACGCCGAGCAATGCCGGCGACAGGTTGGCGCCGATGTAGCCCAGGTATTTGCCGATGAAGCCGGACGCCGCGGCACTGTCGGTGATGACGCGCATGCCGCTCTCGGCCGACAACTTGATCAGGGCGCCGAGGGCGCCCGCCAGGGCCAGGATATTCAGCCCCGGACCGGGATTCTCGCCGGCTTTCAGCACCTCGGCCGCGGCCTTGCCCTCGGGGAACGGCAACGGTTCCTCGACGATCATCGAGCGCCGCAGCGGCACCGAGAACAGCACGCCGAGCAGGCCGCCCAGGCCGGCGATCGCCAGCACCCAGGAATAGCGGAAATCCTGCCAGTAACCGAGGATGACCAGGGCCGGCAGAGTGAAGATCACGCCCGCCGCGATCGACGAGCCGGCCGAGGCGCCGGTCTGCACGATGTTGTTTTCAAGTATCGAGCCGCCGCCGAGCAACCGCAGAATGCCCATCGACACCACCGCCGCCGGAATCGCGGTGGCGATGGTCAAGCCCGCGAACAGGCCCAGATAGGCATTCGCCGCCGCCAGTACCACGGCCAGCGCCACGGAAAGCAGGACGGCGCGGAAGGTCAGCTGCCGTGTTCCCGGCTTGCTCATACGGACTCCGGAATCGAATCGAAACCGGACACGCTATCGGCTCGCTCGCGGCAAGTCCAGCGGTTTGGGGCTCCGCGCCCGCCGTCCGTGCCCGATCGGCCGCACAGCCCCGAACCGGAACCGTCCCGGACACGGTCAGGCCATGCTTCCGTCTTAAGACAGTTTCGGCCCGCCGCGCGCCGGAGCGTCCTGTCCGGATTGCTCCAGCGCCTGCGCGCGCTGCTGCGCCTGCTGTCGTTCCAGATCGCGATTGAGGCTGGCCAGTTGCTGGAAGCTGTCCTGTTCCGGCGTCGCGGCCGCCTGCGCACTCGGCAGCATGGCACGCTTCATGTCCAATGCGTTCAATTCGCCTTGCACGGCAAAGACGTACTGGTTCGGCAGAATGACGTTGCCTTCGCGGTCCTTGCCCGCCTGGCTGAACACCACATGGTTCACTTCCGTCAGCCCGGATCGCTTGGCCTGGACAAACAGGCTGGCGGCCATCTGGTCGGTCGCCTGGTCCGGCGTTTTCTTGCCTGATGCGAGCTCGGCCTCGCGTACACCGTTCCAAGTCTGGCGGTACATCGCGTGGTCCGGGTGTGCGGGGTTGCGCGGATCGAAAGGAAGGGAGGCAGCAAGCGGCGTCGCTGTTGCCTGCCGATGATCCGGCAGTTCCGGTCCCAGCTCGGCGGTCCGCCATCCCTCCTCCATGCGGATCTGGAAACGATTGCCGTCCGGGTCCTTGCGCCAGTTGTCCGGGCCGATCCGGATCAGACCGTCGTCGATCGAAGCGACGCCTTGGCCGGCCTGGTCGAAAAAAGCCCAATTCCTCGTTTCGGCGTTGTAGTAGCAGGACACCCCCGCCATCGTCGACGTGCTGAAACTCTGTCCGCCCAGCATGTCGCTGATCCGGTGCGCGAACAGCGCCTGCTCCATTCTCGGAGCCCGCGTCCGGTCCATGTTCATCGCCGCGCCCATGCCCGTTTCGAGCCAGACATCGAACGCCTTGTCCATGTCCATGTCCCGGAACAGTGCGGGATCGGAAGCCTCGATCCGGTCGCGCTCGATGAACAGGACGCCGGGCGTGTTGTACCAGTGCGGCGGACTGACGCTCGGGTTCTCCGCGATCATCTTCTCGATCACCACATCGATGGCGGTGTATTTGCTGAGGCCGTGAACTCCCAATGCGCGCACGTAACTGACTTCGATAGCACGGGTGGTCGGAAGCTTATAAAGCCTCGAACGGTCATCCTTAGGATTTGCCTCGATAGTAGATATGTAATTCTGCGCATGGCGGTTGGCAACCCGATCGAATTTACCGAAATCCGCTTCAGTCTTGTCCCAGATCGCGCGAACCACATGCCAACCCGGAGAGCCAGGCCGATCGATCACTTCCAATGCGCTTTTAGCATAGCTGTCATCAAAACTAGCCAGCTTGCGCCAGACATCGACAGCGGAAACTTCGCCTCTATTGATCTGCTCACGCATTCTTTGTAATTCCGCCAGTTGTGCTTCACTAATAGTGATGGCTCCCATCTCACTCTCCCTTCTCAAAGGCCGGATTCGGCAATCCGTAGGTTTGGACAATCATACTGTCTATCTTATCACGGGTGTCGCGAATCAAACTTTGCCACTGCGGCAGCAGTGTCCGCACAAATACCAAATTGACATAGATATAGGGTGATCGCGTAGCGCGGAATTGGGTTTCACATTCATTGGATGGCGCAAACTTGGTGCATCGAATGATGTACTCGGGATTACCAGCCTCATCATGTGATAGATAGACTTCTTCATGCAGGGTATTGCTTGGATCGTTGTTGGGTGTTCCACCCACCAATTCGAGTCCCGGATAGGCAGATGCTTCATCTCTTGAGATGATATATCTCTGCTCCATATCATTTTTCAGTACTTCTCTTGCACGAATATCGTCTCGAGCTCCCTCGGAACTAAACCCAAACCCCACGGTCATTTGCCGGCGGCAGTGCCCTGCTATCCCCCGGCATTCGGCATTCTCTTCATCGGCCAGCCCGGAAAAATTCGGATAGAACATCGTGATGTATTCGTTGTACATCCGGTAAGGGCCACTGGATGCGTTCGGTTCGAAGTACGGCGCTTTCGGAATCCGCATATGCACCACCGGATACACCGGATCGTCCTTGCGCCAGCCGCCGTA
>JAISFF010000005.1 GCA_031263725.1 Lysobacteraceae bacterium
CGAATGCGATCTGCTCTTCGGTGAACTTCGACTTCTTCATGGCGACGGGCCTCCTTGGGCCTGAGTATCGCCGAATCCTCTACTTCTGGATGGTCCAAATTACAGGGAGGAGGTCACACCAGAGACGGATTGTCGGAAATGGGGAGAGCTTTCATTGCTGTAATCCATTGAATTCGTTGATGTCAATGGAGGAAATCGAACCCCATGCGCGGGGACTTCCGCAATGATCCCGAAGGATGATTCCGTCGGGCGAGGTATGCATGAAAAAGTATGTATAATTCATGCATATCTCAGCCGGGGAGCTTGCCGATGGAAGCAACCGTAGCCGAAAGGGGACAGATCACCTTGCCCAAGGCGGTCCGTGACGCCTTGGGCCTGACCAAGGGTACCGTGCTCAAGGTCGAGCTGGACGGCAGCCGCATCGTGCTGCACAAGAGCGTGGACGATGCCATTTCCCGGGCGCGCGGACGCTTCAAGCTGGATGGTTTTTCCGGTACCGACGAGGCGATGAAGGCCATTCGCGGCCGCGCGCCGAGCGATTCGTTGCCGTCCGAGTGAGCGCCCCATTGATCGCTATCGATGCCCCCGTACTTGTGGACCTGCTGTCCGACGGCCCGCATGCCGATGCCGCCGAAGCCTGCCTGCGTCAATGCCTGAGCGCCGGCCCGGTGGTGATCTGCGAGGTGGCGCTGGCCGCAGTCTGCGGCGCGTTGCGCGACGGCACCGAGGCATTGGCCGTACTGGAGGAAATGAGCATCCGTTACAGCCCGCTGGAGGCCAAATCCGCATTGCGCGCCGGCGAAATGCAGCGCCGCTACCGCCAGCGCGGCGGCGGTGTGGAGGTCGCCCGCGTCATTCCCGATTTCCTGATCGGCGCTCACGCCCTGTTGCAATGCGACGGGCTGATCAGCCGTGACGACCGTTTTTTCCGCAACTATTTCAAAGGTCTCAAACTGATCGTACCGACGGTTTGAGCGCCCCCTTTTTCGGTACCCACTACGTTCTGGAGTCCTCATGCTGGAAGACTATCGCCAACATGTTGCCGAGCGCGCCGCGCTCGGCATCCCGCCACTGCCACTTTCCGCCCAGCAAACCGCCGAGGTCATCGAACTGTTGAAAGCACCGGCTGCGGCCTCTGACAGTGATTTCCTGCTCGATCTGATCACCAACCGCGTACCGGCCGGCGTCGACGACGCGGCCAAGGTCAAGGCCTCGTACCTGGCCGCGGTCGCCTTCGGCAAGGAAAAATCGCCGCTGATCAGCCGCGCCCGCGCCACCGAACTGCTGGGCACCATGCTCGGCGGCTACAACATCCAGCCGCTGATCGATCTGCTCGACGATGCCGGGCTTGGCGCGATCGCCGCCAACGCTCTGAAGCACACCCTGCTGATGTTCGACGCTTTCCACGATGTGCAGGAGAAGGCCGAGAAGGGCAATGCCAACGCCAAGGCGGTGATGCAGAGCTGGGCCGACGCCGAGTGGTTCACCAGCCGCCCGGAAGTGCCGCAGAGCCTGACCATCACGGTGTTCAAGGTGCCTGGCGAAACCAATACCGACGACCTGTCGCCGGCGCCGGATGCGACCACGCGCCCCGACATTCCGATGCACGCGCTGGCGATGCTGAAGAACAAGCGCGACGGCGCGGCGTTCCAGCCGGAAGAGGATGGCAAGCGCGGTCCGATCCAGTTCCTGCAGGATCTGGCCAAGAAGGGGCATCCGGTCGCCTATGTCGGTGACGTGGTCGGTACCGGCTCCAGCCGCAAGTCCGCCACCAACTCGGTGCTGTGGTGGACCGGCGAGGACATTCCCTTTATCCCGAACAAACGCTTCGGCGGCGTCTGCCTCGGCAGCAAGATCGCACCGATCTTCTACAACACCATGGAAGACGCCGGCGCGTTGCCGATCGAGCTGGATGTCTCGAACATGAAAATGGGCGATGTGATCGAGCTGCGCCCGTATGAAGGCAAAGCGCTGAAGGACGGCAAGGTCATTGCCGAATTCCAGGTCAAGAGCGACGTGCTGTTCGACGAAGTGCGCGCCGGCGGCCGCATTCCGCTGATCATCGGCCGTGGCCTGACCGCCAAGGCGCGCGAAGCGCTGAAGCTGCCGGCGTCGGATCTGTTCCGCCTGCCGCAGCAGCCGGCCGACAACGGCAAGGGCTTCAGCCTGGCGCAGAAGATGGTCGGCCGCGCCTGCGGCCTGCCGGAAGGCCAGGGCATTCGTCCGGGCACCTATTGCGAGCCGAAGATGACTTCGGTGGGCTCGCAGGACACCACCGGCCCGATGACCCGCGATGAGCTGAAGGATCTGGCCTGCCTGGGCTTCTCCGCCGATCTGGTGATGCAGTCGTTCTGCCACACCGCGGCCTATCCGAAATCGGTGGACATCAAGACGCACCACACGCTGCCGGACTTCATTTCGACCCGTGGCGGTGTGGCGCTGCGTCCGGGCGACGGCGTGATCCATAGCTGGCTGAACCGCATGCTGCTGCCGGATACGGTCGGCACCGGCGGCGATTCGCACACCCGCTTCCCGATCGGCGTTTCGTTCCCGGCCGGCTCGGGCCTGGTCGCGTTCGCCGCGGCCACCGGCGTGATGCCGCTGGACATGCCGGAGTCGGTGCTGGTCCGCTTCAAGGGCAAGATACAGCCGGGCGTGACCCTGCGCGATCTGGTCAACGCGATTCCGCTGTACGCGATCAAGCAGGGCCTGCTGACGGTTGCCAAGCAGGGCAAGAAGAACATCTTTTCCGGCCGCATCCTGGAGATCGAAGGTCTGCCGGACCTCAGGATCGAGCAGGCGTTCGAACTGTCCGACGCCTCTGCGGAACGTTCCGCCGCAGCCTGCACCGTGCGTCTGAACAAGGAGCCGATCATCGAGTACCTCAACAGCAATGTCACGCTGTTGAAGTGGATGATCGCCGAGGGCTACCAGGACGCCCGTTCGCTGGCACGCCGGATCAAGAAGATGGAAGAGTGGCTGGCCAATCCGCAACTGCTGGAGCCGGACGGCAACGCCGAATACGCGGCGGTGATCGAGATCGACATGAACCAGATTGTCGAGCCGATCCTGGCCTGTCCGAACGATCCGGACGATGTCAAGACGCTGTCCGACGTGGCCGGCACCCGGATCGACGAGGTTTTCATCGGTTCCTGCATGACCAACATCGGCCACTTCCGTGCCGCCGCCAAACTGCTGGAAGGCAAGCGCGACATTCCGACCCGCCTGTGGGTCGCGCCGCCGACCAAGATGGATGCCAAGGAACTGACCGAGGAAGGCCACTACGGCACCTTCGGCGTGGCCGGCGCGCGCATGGAAATGCCGGGCTGCTCGCTGTGCATGGGCAACCAGGCGCAGGTCCGCGAAGGCGCGACCGTGTTCTCCACCAGTACCCGCAACTTCCCCAACCGTCTGGGACGCAACACCAGCGTGTTCCTGGGTTCGGCCGAACTGGCGGCGATCTGTTCGCGTCTGGGCAAGATTCCCAGCCGCGAGGAGTACATGGCCGACATCGGTGTGATCAACGCCAACGGCGACAAGATCTATCGCTACATGAACTTCGATCGGATCGAGGATTATCGGAAGGTGGCCGAAGGCGTGGATGCCTGAGATCAAGACCGTGCTTCACCCATGATGCGACGGGTGAAGCGCGACGCGAATCTCGAAATCCACGGAGCTGGCGGAGGCAGCGGGCATGAAGCATCATGTCCGCTGCCTTTTCCGTCATTGTGTAGAAGCCATCTCAAAACGGGAATTTGAATTGGATTTCAGTAAGACAGGCAGATGCTAAAAATTTCTGATATTCACCGGGACCGGATCAAGCGCCATTTTCCTGAAGAAAATATCCACGACGACCGGTCGAGTCGAGCCAGTGCCTGCCAGGCAGATATTGGAAGCGGCGTTGTGGATTCCGACCACGGGGATGCAATAGCGCCTGCTTCTTTCATACATCCCGCTCGGATCGAACTGTGCCGCTGCCAGTCGCGTCTGGGGCGTGCCTGGGGCGTGCCTGGGTCGGCGGCTTTCCGAAGCCAGTCCGTCGCCGCTTCATGATCGACGTGGCCTCCTTGCTTGTCCGGATACTTCGTGCCCAGGCCGTATCGAGCAGGAGCATATCCGCGCTCGGCGGAGGGAACAAGCCGCTGTCTTGCCGCCGCCCAATTCCGGCGTTGGCTAATGAGCCAGGGATCAACCCTTGCTCAACCCTGCCAACAACCCTTTTGCCGCGGCGAACCGGTTCGCCGCTTCCGGATATTGCAGCTTGATCCGCAGTTTCTCCGGCCCATCCATCGCATAGTGCTTTGGATACAGCTGGATCAGCTGGATCAGGGTCATCGGGTCGATATTCGGCTTGGCGTCGAAGACGATGCGCCCGCCGGTCTCGCCGAGTTCCAGTTTCTTGATGCCCAGCGCCGTGGCCTCGAGTTTCAGTTCGGCGACGGCGAACAGGTATTTGGCCGGATCCGGCAGCAGGCCGAAGCGGTCGATCATTTCCACCTGCAGTTCGCGCAGGTCTTCCGGGTCGCGGGCGTTGCTGATGCGCTTGTACAGGGTCAGGCGGGTATGCACGTCGGGCAGATAATCCTCGGGGATCAGCGCCGGCACATGCAGCTCGACTTCGGCGGTGCGCGGTTCTTCGCCGGCGTCCAGGTCGGGCAGCTTGCCTTGCTTGATGCTGCGTACCGCGCGTTCCAGCAGTTCGGTGTACAGGCTGAAACCGACTTCGGCGATCTGGCCGCTCTGTTCCTCGCCCAGCAGTTCGCCGGCGCCGCGGATTTCCAGATCGTGGGTGGACAGGGCGAAGCCGGCGCCGAGTTCGTCCATCGAGGCGATGGCGTCCAGGCGCTTTTCCGCGTCGGCGGTGATGCTGCGCCTGTCCGGCGTCAGCAGGTAGGCATAGGCGCGGTGATAGGAGCGACCGACACGGCCGCGCAGCTGGTGCAACTGCGCCAGGCCGAAACGGTCGGCGCGGTTGATGACGATGGTGTTGGCGTTGGGAATGTCGATGCCGGATTCGATGATGGTGGTGCACAGCAGCACGTTGAAGCGCTGTTTCTGGAAATCCAGCATTACCTGTTCCAGGCCGCGCTCGGGCATCTGGCCGTGGGCGACGCCGATGCGCGCCTCGGGAATCAGCTCTTCCAGCTCGCGCTGCATGCGGCCGATGCTTTCGACATCGTTGTGCAGGAAATACACCTGGCCGCCGCGCGACAGTTCGCGCTGGAAGGCTTCGCGCAGCAGGGCGTTGTCCCAGACGGTGACGAAGGTCTGCACCGCCAGCCGGTTCGGCGGCGGGGTGGCGATGATCGACAGATCGCGCAGGCCGGCCATCGACATGTTCAGCGTGCGCGGGATCGGCGTCGCGGTCAGGGTCAGCAGGTGCACGTTGGCGCGCATGGCCTTCAGCGCTTCCTTCTGGCGCACGCCGAAACGCTGTTCCTCGTCGACGATGACCAGGCCCAGATCCTTGAACTGGACATCCTTCTGCAACAGCCGGTGGGTACCGACGATCACGTCCAGTTTGCCGGCAGCGAGTTTTTCCAGTTCGGCCTGGCTCTCCTTGGCGGTCTTGAAGCGCGACAACACCTCGACCTTGAGCGGCCAGTCGGCGAAACGGTCACGGAAATTGCGGTAGTGCTGTTCGGCCAGCAGGGTGGTCGGCACCAGCACGGCGACCTGCTTGCCGGCGCTGGCGGCGGCGAAAGCGGCGCGTACGGCGACTTCGGTCTTGCCGAAGCCAACGTCGCCGCAGACCACGCGGTCCATCGGCTGCGGCTGGCCCAGGTCGCGCAGCACCGCTTCGATGGCGGTGAACTGGTCCGGGGTTTCCTCGAACGGGAAGGTCGCGGCGAACGGCTCGTACATGGCACGATCCACCGGTAGCGCCATGCCGGCGCGGGCTTGCCGGCGGGCCTGGATTTCCAGCAGTTCGGCGGCGACATCGCGGACTTTCTCGGCGGCCTTGCGCTTGGCCTTGGTCCATTGTTCGCCGCCCAGCGAATGCAGCGGCGCGGTTTCCGGCGACGCGCCGGAATAGCGGCTGATCAGATGTATTTGCGCGACCGGCACGTACAGGCGGTCGCCCTTGGCGTATTCGATTTCCAGATATTCGCCGGGCATGCCACCGGCATCGAGCACAATCAGGCCGCGATAGCGACCCACGCCATGATCCTCGTGGACGATGGGCGCGCCTTCACTGAGTTCGCCCAGGTCGCGGATGATCGCTTCCGGCTCGCGCACGGCGCGGCGGCGGCGCGGCTGGGTGGCGCGTTCCGGGAACAACTGGCGTTCGGTCAGCACCGCCAGCGCCGGGTCGGCCAAGGCGAAGCCGTCTTCCAGCGGCGCGACCGCGATGGAGAATCCGGCTTTCTTGTCGGCGACGAAGGCCGGGAATCCAGCGATGACCTGCGGTTGCAGCGCGGATGCGTCGAGCACATCCAGCAACGCCTCGCGGCGGCCGGCGGAGTCGGCGGCGATCAGGATGCGGCCGGGATAATGGTCGATGAAGGATTTCAGCGCTGCGGCCGGCGCGCCCTCGCGGCCACCGATCGGCAGTGGCGGAACCGGCTGGTCGCCCAGTTCGATCGACTCTGCGTAGCGCGCATGTCCGCGACCGCAGATCTCGATGCGCTGGTCCTTCAGGTACCCGCGCAGCGTGTCCGGCGGCA
This sequence comes from Lysobacteraceae bacterium, assembly GCA_031263725.1. GTDB lineage: Bacteria > Pseudomonadota > Gammaproteobacteria > Xanthomonadales > Xanthomonadaceae > JAITWM01. The sequence continues at coordinate 6,669 of JAISFF010000005.1, forward strand.
GGTACAGCTCTTCCGGCGCCAGCACCGGACGCTCGATGTCGTGACGGCGCTGTTCGTAGCGTGATTGGGCTTGGCTCCAGAACGTATCGGCGGCTGCGTTGACGCCATCGGCCAGGACCGGCAGCGCATGCTTGCCCAGATAATCGAACAGGGTGGCGGTGCTGGCTTTGTCGCCTTCGCGCGCGGACAGGCGCTTGTTCTCGTTCAGGCCCTCGAAGAACAGCGGCAGGTAGTACTCGATCCCTGCGGGCGCGATGCCGGACTTCAGGTCCTGGAACAGCGCGCTGCGGCGGGTATCCACATCGAAGCGTTCGCGCAGCAGGCCGAGTACGCGCTCGATGCTGGCCTCGTCCAGCGGCAGTTCGCGGCCCGGCAGCATGTGCACGGCATCGATCTTGTCCTGCGAACGCTGGCTTCCCGGGTCGAATTCGCGGAGGGAGTCGATTTCGTCGTCGAGCAGTTCGATGCGCAGCGGCAGCGTGGCGCCCATCGGGAAGACATCGAGCAGGCCGCCGCGCACGGCGAAGTCGCCGGGATCCAGCACCTGCGGCACGTTGCGGTAGCCGGCGTTTTCCAGACGGCGCTTTTCCGCATCCAGGTCCAGCTTCTGGCCGGTCTTCAGGTCGAAACTGCCACCGCCGATGTAGCGCAACGGCGGCAACCGCTGCATCAGCGTCTGTACCGGCACGATCACGATGCCCCGTTGCAGGTCCGGCAGGCGATGCAGGGCGGCCAGCCGTTGCGAGACGATATCCGGATGCGGGCTGAACTGGTCGTAGGGCAGGGTTTCCCAGTCCGGGAACGGCAGCACCGGCAACCCGGCATCGTCGCCGAGCAGGGTCAGCAGGTCGGCTTGGAGCTGGTGCGCGCTCTGGTTGTCGCGGGCGATGGTCAGCAACGGGCCATCGTGCGCCAGTGCGGCGCGCGACAGATACCAGGCCAGGGCGGAAACGGACGCCGGAGCGCGCCAATAGGCGCGCTGCTGGCCACGTTTGGGCAGCGGAGGAGATGCGGGAGATTTCATCAGACCGCTATTGTAAGGACGCGGACCGGAGAGGGCATCCCGTCAGGTCAAATATCGCCGCTGAGGTTGCGATCGGGGGAATCCAGGCGGAAGCGCTGGATGTGAAAACCTGGAAAACGACTGGATGACCGGCTTGTCGGCGACCCAGCCCCGGAACCAGCCCGATATCGGCAGCGCCGCCGCATACAGCAAAGGCACGGGTTATGCGAATGCGAACTTTCCGTGTCTGCCATGTCGAAGACCGGCTGTTCCCGCCGCGCCAGTAATGTTACGGCGTGCGTTGAGCGGCAAAGGTATTCGCCTGCGCAATCGGAATCATGATGCCGATCGCTGACGGGTGTCGGTCGGCGCGGCCGATCATTTCGAGGCTCAGCATCGATTTTCCGGATCGAGGTTGAGCTCGACCCGGATCAGTCCCGGCGCTGGCGGCTGCGGGTCCGGCTTGAAACCGAGCGAGGCGGCTAATTGCAGCATCGGCAGGTTGGCTTCGGATATTTCTCCGTAAAGACTGTCGAGATAACGGCGGCGCGCCCATTTGGACAATTTCAGCAGCAGGTTGCGGCCCAGCCCCATGCCGGCGACAAAATCGCTGACCAGAATGGCATATTGGGCCTTGCGGGTATTGGGCACGATACCGGCGCGGGCGACGGCGGCGATGACGGCTTCGCCTGGCGGCAGCGATTCAGCCACGGTCAGGACGATCTCGGTCTTGGGGTGGAACTGGACCAGGCGTTGCACCGCGTCCGCAGTCAGCTCGTTGGCCGGGTACAGGAAACGCTGACGAATCTCCAGCGGCCCCAGTAGCGGCAACGCCCCGATCAGGGGCGCATTGTCTTCGGCGCGCAGCGGCCGGATCAGCAGTTGCCGGCCGTTGGGCAAGCTGAAGTATTCGTGCCAGGGCGGCAGCCGGTTTCGTTTGCTCATGGCGGCAATCTTCCCATTTCCCCATTGGCGCCGCCCTTGTTGCGGGCAATGACGGCCGGCCGCCGGATTGCTAAACTTCCCCGCTTTATCATTTTGTTTTGGGTCGGGAACGGGGGTGAGGGATGGCAGGCAATGGTGATTCCACTCGCGCGATTTTTTTCGCACTCGGCGCCAATTTCGCCATTGCCGTAGCCAAAGGTGTTGCGGCCGTCATCACCGGGTCCGGCGCGATGCTGGCCGAAACCGTCCACTCGCTGGCCGATTGCGGGAATCAGTTGCTGCTGTTGCTGGGCGTCAGGCAGGCGCGCAAGCCGGTATCGCCGGAATTTCCCCTGGGTCATGGCCGCGCGATCTATTTCTGGTCGTTTCTGGTCGCGGTGATGCTGTTCAGCGTCGGCGGCATGTTTTCCGTTTACGAGGGCGTGCACAAATTGCGGAAGCCCGAGCCGCTGTCGCAATGGTGGTGGGCCGCGGGCGTGCTGGTATTCGCGATAATCGCCGAGGGCATTTCGATGTGCGCCTGTTTGCGGGAAGTCAGGAAGGCGCGCGGCGGCCGTTCGTTGTGGGAATGGTTCCGGCAGAGCCGGCAGGCCGAACTGGTGGTGATATTCGGTGAGGATCTGGCGGCGTTGCTCGGTCTCCTGTTCGCGCTGGCGGCGGTGCTGCTCTCGGTCGTCACCGGCAGTCCGGTCTGGGACGCCATCGGCACGATCGGCATTGGCGTACTGTTGATCGTGATCGCGGTCCTGGTCGCGATCGAGGTCAAGGCGATGCTGATCGGCCAGAGCGTGGACCCGGAACTGGAGAAGAGGATTCTGGAATATCTGCGCAACCGTCCCGAAATCGCCCGGCTGATCCATGTGATCACGCTGCAGCAGGGCAACGACATCGTAGTGTCGGTACAGGCGGTAATGAGTCAGACCCGCGATGTACCGGCCTTGCTGGCCGATATCAACCGGGTGGAAGACGAACTGAAGGCCGGATTCCCGGCGGTGCGCTGGACATTCTTCGAACCGGACATCGGCCGCGCGGCGTGACCCGCGCGGCGACGGCACAGGTTGTCGCGGTTTGCCGAAACAAGCGGGCCGGTGTCAGCCCGCTTCCTGTTTCAGCCATTCCAGTCGTGTCGATGCACCGGTTTCGCCCATCGTTTTTTTCAATACCGGCAATGCAGGCGCGATCGCGGCATCCAGTTGCCAGGACGGATTGAGGATCAGCATCCCGCTGCCATTGAGGCGCAGCGGCGAGTCGTCGGGACGGATCAGCAGTTCGGCGACAAGGACCGATTTGGCCGGTAGCGCGGCGGCCTGGCGGAAGAACGGCGCCAGACTGCGCCGTTGCTTGATCGGGTACCACACCGCCGCGGCCGCCTGCGGCCAACGATTCAAGGTTTCCCGCAAGGCCGCCACGATGCGCGGATACTCCTCGTTCCGGGCTTCATACGGCGGGTCGATCAGGACCAGGCCGCGGGCATAACGGATATCGCCCCGGCGTGGCGGCAGCAGAGCCTTGATGGCGGCATAGCCATCGCTAGCGTGTACGTTGACCCGCGCGTCGCGGGCGAACAGGGCCTTCAAGGCGGCGGCTTCCTCCGGCTGCAGCTCGCAGGCGCTCAGGCGGTCCTGGGTGCGCATGGCCTGGGCGATCAACAGCGGCGAACCGGGGTAGGCGATCAGGCGGCCTGCCGGATTGTCGGTGGCGACAGCCCGCAGGTAGCGCTGGACGGCATAAGGAGGATCGGATGCCGCCAGCAGGCGGCCGATGCCGGTGGCCGCTTCGCCGTTCTTGCCGTTTTCATCGCCGACCAGTTCATAGCGGCCACGACCGGCGTGGGTATCCAGCGCGAAAAACGGCGTGTCCTTGCGCATCAGCGCATCGATCAGGGCCAGCAACACGACGTGTTTGAACACGTCGGCATGGTTGCCGGCATGAAAGGCATGACGATAGTTCATTGCGGCAGTGTACGGCCTGCCATGACGCCGCCGCCATGCCGGATCTCAGTTCCGCAGTTCCAGCAGAGCGTCGATGGCGGCGCGGAATTGCTCCAGTGCCACGGCGGAGGTTGGCGCGGTGCGTAGCCCGGTCACCGTGCTGGCCAGGCGGCTGGCGCCGACGAAGCCGCAACTGGCCTGCAGGCGATGCAGCGAATTGCGCAGTGCCGAGACATCGCGGTTGCGTATGGCCGCGGTTACGCTGTTGCGTGCCGACGGCAGTTCGTCCAGAAACAGTTTCCGCAGCGCCAGGACATTGGCGCTGTTGCCGTTCAGGGCGGCGCAGGCGATCTTGTCGTCCCATTGCACCGCATCGTCCGCGGTCGCCATTCCCAGTGCAAGGCGCGTGGCGGCCAGCAGCTCGTTGCCGCTGATCGGCTTCAGGAAAACATCCTGGAAACCGGCTTCCAGAAGGCGGCGGCGGGTTTCGAGCGTGTCGTCGGCGGTATGCGCCAGGGCGGGTGGAACGGGATGCCGGGCTCGCAGTTGCATGAGCAGGACATCGCCGTGGCCGTCGGGCAGCGTCATGTCGATCAGGAACAGGTCGTATTGCGCGTCGTCCGCCGCTTGCAGCGCGGCGGAGATCGAGCCGACGCAATCGACGCGCGCCGGCAGTTCCGTCAATGCTGTGCGCAGGAAGGTCTGGCTGATCGGATCATCCTCCACCAGCAGGATGTGTGGAGTGGTGTTGGATTTGCGCTTCATGCTTTTTTGGCCTCCAGCGGATTGCGGAAATTCCGGCGGCACTTCCGTCGCGGGAAGCAAATACGGGAGTCCTGTCGCCGTATCTGCAAAAATAGCCGATCCTTCGATGAATTTTGTTATTTGTGGCGCGGATAGACAAAACCCCCTTTGCGGTGGAAATCACCGATCTCAGCCATGACGGACGCGGCGTGGCCCGCGATGCCGAAGGCAAGGCGCTTTTCGTGAACGGAGCGCTGCCCGGAGAACAGGTCATGGCGCAGCTCGCCTCGCGCAGCCGCCGTTACGACGAAGCCATTACCGTCGAAGTCCTGCGGCCTTCGCCGGACCGGGTGATGCCGCGCTGCCCGCATTTCGGCGTTTGCAGCGGTTGCGTGCTGCAGCACCTGGCCGAGGACCAGCAGATCCTGGCCAAGCAGCGGGTGCTGATGGAAAACCTGGAACGCATCGGACATGTATCGCCGCAGGCCTGGCTGCCGCCGCTGACTGGCGACAATTGGGGCTACCGTCGCAAGGGGCGCTTCTCTGTTCGCCATGTTCTCAAGAAAAACAAGACGTTGGTTGGTTTTCGTGAAGTGGACCCCAGATTCGTGGCGGACCTGTCGGTTTGCTACACGGTGATTCCGGAGATTGGCGGGAAGGTCGCGGCGCTGGCCGAACGGGTCGATGGGCTGCAGGCGCGGGATCAGATTCCGCAAATCGAGTTCATCGGTGGCGACGACGGCGTGGCTTTGACCATCCGGCACCTGACGCCTTTGAGCGAGGAAGATATCGAGCACCTGCGCGGTTTCGCGCAGGCCCAGGATTTCGCGATTTTCTTGCAACCCAGGGGCGTGGACAGCGTGCATCCGCTATGGCCGGAATCGCCGTCGTTGCGCTTCCGTCTGCCGGAATGGGATGTGGAGCTGGCATTCGAGCCGCTCGATTTCATCCAGGTCAACGCGCGACTGAACGAAAAAATGATCGCCCGCGCCCTGGATCTGCTGGATGCCGCCCCGGATGACCGGGTGTTGGACCTGTTCTGCGGACTGGGTAATTTCACTCTGCCGTTGGCGCGACGGGTACGGGAAGTGGTCGGGGTCGAGGGCGATGCCGGTCTGGTGGCGCGGGCACGCGCCAATGCGCAACGCAATGGTCTGGACAATGCGCGGTTCCATGCGGCCGATCTGAGCCAGGACCAGCGCGGTATGCCCTGGATGCGGCCAGGTTTCGACAAACTGCTTCTGGACCCGCCGCGCTCAGGTGCGGATGAAGTATTGAAACAGTTGAAAATCAAAGGATTGGATCGCATTGTTTATGTAAGCTGTCACCCTGGCTCGTTGGCCCGGGATGCGGGTTATCTGGTCCGTGAACAGGGGTTCCGCCTGATCTCGGCCGGGGTCATGGACATGTTTCCGCATACGGCGCATGTCGAGAGCATTGCCCTGTTCGAACGCTGAGGACACCATACATTCCGCCATGCCCACGATTCTGATTGTCGAAGACGAAGCCGCCATCGCCGATACCGTGCTTTACGCACTGCGCAGCGAAGGACTGGAAGCCGAGCATCTGCTACTGGGGCGGGAGGCGGTTCCGCGCCTGCGCGCCGGCGGCATCGATGTGGTGGTGCTGGACGTGGGGCTGCCCGATGTCAGTGGCTTCGATGTCTGCCGCGAGCTGCGCGGGTTCAGCGATGTGCCGGTGATCTTCCTGACGGCGCGCAACGACGAGATCGATCGCGTGCTGGGGCTGGAGCTGGGCGCCGACGACTACGTGACCAAGCCGTTCTCGCCGCGCGAGCTGGTGGCGCGGGTGCGCGCCAGGCTGCGGCGGATCGCCGCAACGGCGGAAGCGGCGCCGGGTTCGGGCTGGACCCGGCGCGGCGCGTTCGCGATCGATGAGGACGGACACCGGATCCGCTTCCACGATCAGGCGCTGGACCTGACCCGCTACGAATACGCGCTGCTGGCGGCGCTGCTGCAGCGGCCGGGCGCGATCCTGAGCCGTGCGCAGTTGATGGACCGTTGCTGGGATGGCGATTCGGAGAGCGCCGATCGCACCATCGATACCCATGTCAAAACGCTGCGCGGCAAGCTGCGGGCGGTCGTATCCATGCTGGGCGACTGCGGAAACGACGCAGACCCCATCCGCACGCATCGCGGCCTAGGTTACGCGATCGAGGCCTGAGCATGCGTCTGGGGTTGCGGCTGTTTCTGGGGTTTTTCCTGATCGTCGGACTGGCGGCTTTCTTCGTGATGCGCGTGTTCGTCAACGAAGTGAAGCCCGGCGTGCGGCAGGCCATGGAATCCACCCTGGTCGATACGGCCAATGTGCTGGCGGTGATCGCGGCCGACGACATGAGGGCCGGCCGGATCGCCGATGGCGATTTCGCCCGGCACATGGCCGAAGCCAAGCGGCGCGACCTCAAGGCCTGGGTCTGGAGCTTCCCGAAGCGGCAGCTGGAATACCAGGTCACGATCACCGATGCCGCCGGCATCGTGGTCTACGATTCGCTGGGACGCGACATCGGTCGTGACAATTCGCGCTGGAACGATGTGTACCGGACCTTGCGCGGCGAATACGGAGCGCGCTCCAGTCCCGAAGCCGACGATCCGGACGATACCGTCATGCATGTGGCCGCGCCGATGCGCGATGGCGGCCGGCTGATCGGGGTGCTGACGGTGTCGCAGCCGAACCGGACTTTCAATCCGTTCATCGCCGCCAGCCAGCGCAACATCATGAAGCGGGGCGGTTGGCTGATCGGCCTGTCCGCATTGATCGGCGTACTGATTACCGGGTGGCTGATGCGCGGTATCGAGCGCCTCAACCGCTACGCACAGGCGGTCAGCGCCGGTGAACCGGTGCCGCCGCCATCGCCGCGCCGCGACGAGATAGGCGATCTGGGGCAGGCGATCGAGCAGATGCGACGCAAGCTGGAAGGCAAGGCTTACGTCGAGCATTACGTGCAATCGCTGACACACGAAATGAAAAGTCCGCTGGCCGCCATCCATGGTGCCGCCGAGCTGTTGCAGGAACCGCTGCCGGAAGCGGACAGGCAGCGGTTCGCCCGCAACATCCTCGAACAGGAACGGCGCTTGACCGAAACCATCGACAAGCTGCTGGCGCTGGCGGAAGTCGAGCAGCACGGCTGGCTGCAGAAGCGCGAGCGCATCGAAATCGGACCATTGCTGGCAAAAGCGGTGGAAGCGGTGGAGCCGAGACTGCTGGCGAAGGACATGAGCGTGGATATCCTGACCCCGGCGGAAAAGACGGTGGTGGAGGGCGATCGTTTCCTGCTCGGGCGCGCGATATCCAACCTGCTCGACAATGCGATCGCGTTTTCTCCCGCCGGCAGCCGCATTTGCCTGACGGCTGAAATCGAAACCGGTCAGGTCCGCATCGCGGTACGCGATCGCGGGCCGGGCATTCCCGACTATGCGCGCGAGCGGGTATTCGACCGTTTCTATTCGCTGGCGCGGCCGGACGGCGGCCAGCGCAGCTCCGGACTCGGACTGCCGTTCGTGCGCGAGGTCGTGCGCCTGCACGGCGGCGAGGCGAGACTGGAGAATGCCGAAGGCGGCGGCGCGGAGGCGACTCTCTCGCTGCCATTGGCCGGACGCCCATCAAAGGAATTGGGGAGCGGTTAGCCTTGAACATGGAAAATCTTTTCGGCTTTGTCCGTCTGATTTCGTCGTTGTCCCGGAGGGTATGGGGTGGCCGCAGGGTTCCAGCATTGAGTTCATAGGCAGCGCATGGCATGGAATTTATTCGGGCAGGCGGCGACCGGATAATGTGGCTGTCGATCATCCGGGACCGGTTCGGCCACGGGTACCGTTGCGGGGGACGAGGCGCTGCCGGAAAGCGCCGGAGAAGGCGCATCCTGCTCGTCGTACTCGCAGACCATATGTTTGAAGCCGAAGTCGTTGCAGAAGTAGTTGCTTGGAGAGCCTTGGAGTTTCCCGATCAGGGGACGAAAAGGCG
>JAISFF010000008.1 GCA_031263725.1 Lysobacteraceae bacterium
CGGCTCCCGCGCACCGCCCACCATGAAAGTGGGAAGTGTCGCGCCCGCCGATGCGGGCAATAAAAAAGCGCCGGCATCAAGCGATGGGCGCATCTGCGCCTCAGGACATCGGGCTGCTAAACCCGGTTGCCGTGGGTTGGCAACGGGGCCACGTTGCCACCGCTATCTGGTTCTGTCAAGCGTCTTGGGAAAGAACCACGGCAGTCGTCAATAGATCCATCGTGACGACCATGAACGCTGCGGTTGAGGGTCCAGGGGCGCGGGGATGTGCCAGGAAAGTTCGGGCAAGCCGGGCAGCGGCAGGCTGTGCCAGCTTCATTGCCAGCTTCATTTCCACCTTTCCGCAACCGAGGCGCGGATCAAGCCAACCGACCTTAGGGGGGTACACCACGGAAAATGGATATAATTTACTTATAAAACAATATGCTGCAATAAACACAAGCCAGCCATCCACTGTACGATGCAAGGGTCCCCCACACTGCCCAAACCAAGGAAAACCCCCAATCGCACCATTACTTATGGCCACACCATTCGAGTCGGCATGCACTCGTCACATCCCACGGTATCCCGGCCTTTTCCAGCTTATCCCACTTCACTTCCGGGTTCTTCCGGCCTTTTCCAGCTTCATATCAATACTTTTGTACGCGCACAACGGCATCCAGAAAGGCGACCTCTACACCGCACGCTTGACCCTCGACATCACGCCCGCCATGCGGGCGCGCATCAAGGTGTCGGCGTTCACGCAGGGCGTGACCGTCGCCGAGCTGCTGCGCGCGCTGCTGGAACGCGAGTTCCCGGAGAAAACGTCATGAACGCATCCGCTCTGGCGACCACGGCTGCGCCGCCGTCGCCCGCAGTGCTCGCCGGCCAGGCCGGCGTCGCGCCGCTAACGCGCGTATCACTCGCCTTCGTCGAGCAGCGCATAGACCTCTACCTGCGCTTCGGCGAACCAGCGCGCAGCATCCGGCTAGATCGCTGGCGGCGCGTCGCAGTGTTCCTGCCGGGCGCCATGTTCTGCCGCATCCGCTGGCACGCCAACGACTACGGCACGATCCGCTGGCAGCTCATGGTGATGCAGGCTTGCACGCCACTGGACGAAGCGCAGCGCATCCCCGGCGTGCTGCCCGGAGCGCGCCTGCTGCTGCACGCCGAGGGCGAACCCGCCGTGCGCGCCGTGCTGGCGCAGCTCGACGCCATCGAGGCGCAGAGCATCGCGCCCGCCGACGTGTCGCCCGCGTACTGGCGCACGCTCGGCAACCGCCTCGCTGCGCGCCTGCCGCTGCCGGCGTACACCGCCAAGCGGCACGCCGCCTGGCTGGCCGGGAGGGCGTTGCCATGACGACCGTTCCCGCACCTTCCATTCCGCCGCATCCTCGCTCGCGCGGTCGCGCCCGCATCGTCGTGGCGACACTGGCCGCCGTCGGCTTCGCCGCGCTGGCCTGGGCGTCCTTCGTGTCGCCGCTGCCACGCCTGACCTACAACCCGTCCGACAGCGTGGCGGTTGGCTGGTATCGCATCGACCCGTTCGATCCGCGCACCGCCTCGCTGCCACGTCCGTTGTCCGTGGACAGCATCGTGCTGGTGCCGCTGCCGGCCAAAGCTGCCGCGCTGGCTGCGCAGCGCGGCTACCTACCGACGCGGGTGCCGCTGCTTAAACGCATCGGTGCGATCGCGCCGCAGGAGGTGTGTATTGTCGGTCGCAGCGTGCGCATCGACGGCGTGCCGGTGGCCGCCGCGCTGGCCGCTGACCGTTTCGGCCGTCCGCTGCCGTCGTGGCAGCAATGCCGCCACCTCGAACCGGGCGAGCTGTTCCTGTTGAGCACGACCAATCCGGCGTCGTTCGACAGTCGCTATTTCGGCCCGGTCAGCGCATCCACCGTGATCGGTGTCGCGCATCCGGTCTGGCTGGAGACACGTCGATGATGGGCGCCGCTTCGCTGCGCTTCATCGTGCCATCCGGCGTGTGCTTCCGCTGGCCGTCGCCGTGTCGTCGCGCGTATCGTGCGAGCGCATCCGCGCTGCACGTCGTGCAACATCCGGCGACGCTTTCCATCGTGCAGGCATCTTGCCTTGAACGCGCCCGGCCGATGGCCGTGGCCGCGTTCCCCGGCGCGCTGGCTGCGAGCAGCGCAGCGCCGCCGGGCCGACGATGCCCGGAGCGTCAGCGCAGGGCAAAGGCGGAAGGCAAGATAAAAGGTCGCGGCACATGGCCGCTTGAAAACCTTGTCTGCACATGGGGGGAGCGCAGCACGCGCTCAGGGGCGGCAGCGTGCCGCGAAGGTGCGCAATGTCGCATCGGCCTTGGCGAAGTCGCGTGCTTCGTCCGCTGGACTGCGCCGGTCTTGGATGGAGCCGCACGATGAGCCAGCGCGACGACGACCACTTCCGCGTTCGGCCTGGTGCTCCGAAGCAGCGCGGCGACGCCTACATCAACAAGGTGCTGCGGCAGGCCAACAAGGCTGGCGCGAAGCTCGGCAAGGCGGCGGGCAAGGTCGGCCAGCGGCCCGGTTCCCGGCTCGGCCGCGGCCACGTCGCGGCGCGCTTCGCCGGTCGGGGATTAGGGCCGACTGCGCGGCGCGTGACGATCAAGGCGCGGCTGGTGAATCTAGCGAAGGCCGGGCCGCGTTCGACCGCCGCACACCTGCGCTACATCGAGCGCGAAGGCGTCGATCGCCAGGGTGGACCCGGCCACGCCTACGGGCCGGCGACCGACGATGCCGACCTCGAAGCGTTTAAGGAGCGCGGCGAAGGCGACCGACACCAGTTCCGGTTCATCGTCTCGCCAGAGGATGCGGAACAGCTCGATGACCTGCGCACTTACACCCGGCACCTGATGGCGCGCATGGAAGCCGACCTAGGCACGCGGCTGGAATGGGTCGCCGTCGATCACTGGAACACCGACAACCCGCACACACACGTCGTCCTGCGCGGCAAGGACGACACCGGCAAAGACCTCATCATTTCGCGCGATTACATCGCCGAAGGGATGCGCCGCCGGGCATCGGAGCTGGCGACCGAATGGCTGGGGCCGCGCACCGAACTGGAGATGCAGCGTGCCGTGCAGCGCGAAGTCGATCAAGAGCGGTGGACGAGCCTGGATCGCACCTTGCAGCGCGAGGCTGGCGACGACGGCCTGGTGCATGTCGAACGCTTCGCCGAACCCCGGCTGCAACGTCAGCGGCAAGTGCTGATCGGCCGCCTGCAACACCTGCAACGCATGGGTCTGGCGAGCGAGCAGCGGCCCGGCGCGTGGGCCGTCCACGCCGAGGCCGAGCCGACCCTGCGGGCAATAGGCGAGCGTGGCGACATCATCCGCACTATGCAGCGCGCCATGAGCGGGCAGCAGCGTGAATTGGCCGTGTTCCAGCCCGGCGCGAATGGCCGCGCCGTCATCGGGCGCGTCATCGGCAAGGGGCTGGCCGACGAGCTGTACGACAAGGGCTATCTGATCGTCGATGGCACCGACGGCAAGGCGCACTACGTCGCACTACCGCCGCGCGCCGAGCTGGAGCAGTACCCGACCGGCGCAGTGGTCGAAGTGAAAGGCGTCGCCGACGTGCGCGCCGCCGATCGCAACATCGCCGCGCTGGCCGTCGATGGCGTGTACCGCACCGATCATCACCTTGCGCTCGCCCAAGGTCAGGCTACGCCCGACCGAGACCCGCGCGAGGTGGTGGCGGCGCATGTCCGCCGGCTCGAAGCCCTGCGCCGCGCCGGCGTCGTGGAGCGCGAGGCCGAAGGCGTCTGGCGTGTTCCCGGCGACCTAGCCGAACGAGGCCGCCAGTACGACGTACAGCGGCTTGGCGGCGGTGTCGCGGTGGATCTGAAATCGCACCTGCCCATCGAGCGGCAGGCTCGCGTGATCGGCGCCACCTGGCTCAATCAGCAATTGATCGGCAGCGGCAAGGGGCTGGGCGACGTGGGCTTTGGAGCCGAGGTGAAGGACGCGCTACGACAGCGCGCCGACTTCCTGGCCGAACAGGGATTGGCCGAGCATCGCGGGCAGCGCGTCGTCCTTGCGCGCAACCTGCTGGCGACGCTGCGCGAGCGCGAGCTGGCGCAGGCCGGGAAGGTCATTGCCGCCGAAACCGGCCTGGAGCATCGGCCGGTGGCCGACGGGCAGCGCGTGGCCGGTGTCTACCGGCGTTCCGTCATGCTCGCCAGCGGACGCTACGCGATGCTGGACGATGGCATGGGCTTCTCGCTGGTGCCGTGGAGGCCGGTGATTGAACAACGGCTGGGCCAGCAGCTCGCCGCGACGGTGCGTGGCGGAGCAGCGTCTTGGGAGATTGGTCGCCAACGGGGGATAACAATCTCCTGACTCGGACTTAGGTCGGAAAGTCGGTGGAAATCACCAGATCGCGCCATTTCGCCAGTTCCTCGGCGACGAACGCATGTTTCGCTTCGATTGCCGCGACGGTGGCGGATCGAAACGACCGCTTCCTAAGCCATCGCGCTAAACGTCAATGGGGGCGGCTTCAAGGGCGTGCTTGATTAACCGCATACGGACTACCTGGCGCAGCACGGTACACCGCAGACGCCGGACGCGCTGGCACTACACCACTGCATCCGCTTCCGGCTGCCCAGCGGCAAAATGTACCGCTGGGAGTTCGAGCGCCAGCGACAGCCATTCAGGGTCGATGTGCCTGGCTCATTGACGCTCGATCACATCGGGCTGATGGTCGATGCAGCGGTGAAGGGGTTGGGTCTCGCCTACGTATGGGCTGCAAAGGCCGAGGCAGAGATCGCCGCAGGTCGGCTAGTCACGGTACTCGATGATTGGACGCCGCCGATCGCTGGCCATCACCTGTATTACCCAAGCAGTCGTCTCGTACCTGCTACCTTGCGGGCGTTTATCGAGGTGCTGCGCGAGGTTGAGGCGCAACGCCCGCCCGAGAAGGTAAAAGTGACGACGACATCAAAATTGGGCAAAGCAAAGAAAGCCGGCTTGCGCCGGCGTTGAGTAGAAATTAGTTGCTTCCGCCTTTTCGCTAAGGCAGAAGTTCCAGAACCAAAATGATTCTGAGCATACTTATTCCACAGAACACAACAAGGGTCGTAAGGGCACCTTATCGAACTCCTGGCACGGGTTTTTCGGGGTAGCTGGTCATATTTAAGATGACGATCAATTCCACGATCTTGTTGTTGCTCAGCTTGAAGTAGTTGGTGAGGATGATCGGATCCGGCAAGCCAGTCTTGTCGAAATCACCGTCATTCTTAAGGCGGACAATGTAAGTTCCATGATGTTCATACGCGCTGACCAGCTCGACTCGGACATTGTCGCCAAAAATCTCTCTTTCGGCCCAGCTTGAGATTGCATCGACTCCAATCCACTCTCGTCTTGCGTCATTCAATAAAGCATCCGAAGCGAAAGTAGCCGCGAACGCGGCTGGATCGGGTGTGTTGTGCGCACGGATATGGTCAAGAATCACCGAGGGCAGTGAGTTAGTCACATCTTTCATAGCTACCTCCATTGGTTGAAGAGTGATTGCGCCAGCTTAAGACACGTCTCTGACAATTTCTGTCAGGAGCGAAGAAGCGCAGCATGCAGTCGCTTCAGTAGCACCGCACGCCGTTCTGTGTAATGCCCGCACTCAAATGCTGATAAGATGCGATCGATGCGAAAGGTGCGAAAATCTTGCCGAAGTTCACACCATGCAGCAACGATGCGAGCACTCTCCATAAAGGCAATCGCAATCGGCCATATGATCCGACCAGTTCGACTCCCTTTGGTGTCGTCGTATGTAATTTCCAGCTTTGCCTGCGAGCGGATTGCCCGCCTGATAATGCTCACCGGTACAATCCCATCGACCTGATCCCCCACCGGTCCAGGCATTGCCAATGGCTCATCAAGCGCAGCCAACTGGAGTGCCGCAGGCAGCATCGAGGATATTTTTGCCCGGGTAGTTACAACTGCCTTTTGCAGCACATCATCGCCACGCTGGCTTACATATTTGAGGCCGAGCAAGATAGCCTCGACTTCTTCGATTTCCAGCATTAATGGGGGAAGGAATAGACCTCGTCCGAGGACATATCCAATACCCGCTTCGCCTACGATCGGCGCCCCTTCACCTTGTAATGTCGCAATATCTCGATAAATTGTTCGTTCAGACACGCCTAGCTCATGAGCAAGCTCTGCTGACGTAACTGGGGTTCTACGCCCACGGAGCAGTTGAAGCAAACTCAACAGGCGTCCCGAGCGAGACATTTTCTTACCCCTACGCAGTCATTGGCGAGATTCCCGCCGGTACGGACGCATAATCATTATTGGTTCTGTTATAAGTGCCACTGTCTAGGATGACAAAATCTAAGGCTCATTTTTGCCATCAAACACAACTGCAAGTTTGTTTCTGCTGGGATCACGCATATAGGCGGCATACCAATATGGGCTATATTGAGGGCGAATATCGGGAGCCCCTTCATCCGTACCCCCATTCGCCAATCCTGTTTGGTAGAACGCATCAACCTCAGCGCGGGACTTAACCTTGAACCCGATCATGGTGCCATTGCCCGGTGTCGCGAGTTCGCCGTTGAAGGGACGGCATACCCACAACACGAAATCATCGTCCGTTCCGGCTTCGGAATAGGCACGCCAGCCAGGAAATTCGGCGTGTTTACGCCATCCGATGGTGGCTAGTACGGCATCGTAAAAGACGTTCGTTCGAGTCGCATCGATAGCTCCCACAGTCACATACACACTCAATTTCCCCTCCATTCTCAGGCATGCCCAAGTAATAGCGCCCTGAGTTCCTGACTGCGAAAACGCCTGCCAGAACACACTGGCAGGCACTCGAATAAGCAACTATCGATAGAAGGCTGTGTGTCCGCCATCGACAGGTAGCACAGCGCCGGTTATGTAACTCGCAGCATCGGACAAGAGGAATACCGCACCCGCGGCCGCTTCTTCTGCCTTACCAAGTCGCTTCACAGGAAAAAGCTCAATTAACTTGTCGAAATCCGGATTGCTGGCGGCTGATTTCTGCTGCCCGGGCGTGGCGATGGCGCCAGGCATCATGCAGTTGACACGGATACCCTTGTCCGCATAGTCGAGTGCAGCAGCTCGGACCAATCCATTGATTCCGGCCTTGTTCGCGGAATAATCCGAGCTGCTGGGGACGGCGCGAACGGCTGCGGTTGACGACACGGCAACGATCGAACCAGTGCCATTTTTCAGCATCGCTCGAATTTGATGGCGCATGCACAGGAACATTCCACGCATGTTGACGGCAAAAGAACGATCCCATTGCTCGTTAGAGAGTTCATGCAGAAGCACATTAAGTGGCGTGAAAGCAGCACAGTTGATTGCACCATCGAGCTTGCCATATGACGATACTGCAAGATCAACCATAGCCTTGACGTCATTTTCCTCTGAAACATCCGTTTGCAGGAACTTAAGTTGACTTTCCAGACCTTCGGCATCGATCTTTTGCTTGATTCTGACAAATTCGCGCTCGCCGATGTCCTTGCTTATATCGGCCATCACCACGCTGCATCCTGCATCGATGAGCATCTCAACGGCAGCAAGACCGATGCCGCTAGCGCCGCCAGTAACCACAACTGATCTGCCCGCCAAAGGATTTTTCATTAAACAATTCTCCAGGATTTTTGTGAGTTTGATGGGCTGCGACATACAGCTACATCAGAGCGCTTGTGCGCGTCCGGTCTTATACAGCGCCTCACTGACAGTTCCTGTCAGGAGCAACAAGGTGACTTGTGTCCTCGTTGCCCATCACGACTTACATGCCGTCGTTGCCGATATGGAATCCGGTGTATTCATCGGCCGGCTATTACGATGTCAATCGAGCACGTCCTGTGCGCTGGCGATGAGCCTCACCGCAGCGGCGATACGTTTCTTGAGCTTGTCACGATCTTGGATCGCATCAGGTTCCAGCGACAACCCAAAGGGGTTCGCAGCCGTCCAGGCCGTAGCTAGAGTCATAACGACTGTTAACAGGAATTCTGGCGGGAAAGCATTTCCAACGTATCCCGCTTCTCGGGCCTTGGACAGCGCCAAGACCTTCGCTGCGTGGGAGCTACTGCGTTCTTCAGGACTATTGGTTTTCTGTTCGAGACTGAACCAAGCCAGCAGGCGCATCAGTGCAGGGTGCGCCATCGAGAAGTCGAACACTCGACCCGCGTATCCACCAAGATCATCCGGCGTGAAGGCCAGATCGTCGTAAGCGGGTACGAGATAGTGGCTGAGCACGGTGGTAAAGAGCGTCTCCTTGTTCTCGAAATAGATGTAGATCAGGTTCTTGTTGCAACCTGCTGTCTTGGCAATGCGATCGACCCGTGCGCCTGCAATGCCGTAGGACGAGAACTCGGCCATCGCCGCTTCAAGAATCCGCTCCTTTGTCGCCTCTGCGTTTCGCACCTGTACGCCCGCCATGAACTTGCCCTTGGAAATCAAAACGACATCTTAGCACTTGACTAACCGTTTAGATAGATGTATTCTTATGTCTAACTAGTTAGTCATCTCAATCCATCCACACTCACGAGGAGAACGGAACGTGACACAGCGCACTTGGCTCATCACTGGCATCAGCAGCGGCTTTGGCCGCGAAATGACCTCTCAGCTTCTGGCACGCGGTGATCGCGTCTTCGGCACCCTGCGTAAGAAAAACGCTGCGGACGACCTCAAGGAAAAATACGGGGACTTGCTCAAGACCTCCGAACTCGACGTGACAGATACGTCGGCGATTCATCGGGTCGTGAACGATGCATTTGCCGCCTTCGGCCGGATCGACGTCATCGTCAACAATGCCGGCTATGGCCTGTTCGGCGCGGCAGAGGGCCTGACGGACGAGCAAATCCGGCATCAGATCGATACCAATCTGATCGGCCCCATCCAGGTAACGCGCGCAGCTTTGCCGCACCTGCGCGCACAAGGCGGCGGGCGCATCCTGGCGCTGTCTACGTATGGTGGCCAGGCCACCTATCCGGGGGCTGCGTTGTATCACGCGAGCAAATGGGGGCTGGAAGGCTTCTTCGATTCGATCTATGGCGAGGTCGCCGCATTCAATATCGGGGTGACGATTGTTGAACCCGGCGGCGCTCGCACGGAGTTCCGCAGTACGGCCGGTGATCGGATGGGTGCTGATGTGGAGGCATACAAGGGAACCCCGATTGGCATGATCCGAGCTGTTCTCAGCGACCCCGCCCGTGTCCCGAATGGCGATCCGGTCAAGATGGTTGCACTCATGATCGGCAGTGTCGAGCAGACGCCTGCTCCCAAGCGCTTGGTTCTCGGCAGCGACTCCTACACGATGATCCAGAAAGCGCTTAGCGAACGTCTAGCAGTCGTCGAGTCGCAAAAAGAACAGGCTAGCTCGACGGACTTTCCGGCAAGCACCTGATCGAAAGAGCGAGCCATTCCGCAACACTGAGGCCGTGATGTTCGGGGATTCTCCCGTCTTCGACGGGGAATCCAGGCTAGAAGGAACTCTGCATGACAACCCTCAACAAAAAAGTTGCTCTTGTCACCGGGTCTGCACGAGGCATTGGAAAAGCAATCGTCCAACGCTATGCCGCACTTGGTGCCAGTGTCGTCGTCAACTACGCCAACGGCGAGGAAAGCGCAAAGGAAACGGTTGCGGAGATCGTCGGCATGGGGGGAGCGGCCATCGCAGTGCAGGCGGATGTTTCCAAGGTGTCGGACATTGATCGCTTATTCGAGACGACGCTAGAACGATTCGGCCGCCTCGACATTGTGGTTGCCAATGCAGGGGTCGAGTTGGTCGGCCAATCTGTCCTTGATTTCACAGAGAATGACTACGACCGTCTTTTTGGGGTTAATACGAAGGGGACGTTCTTCACGCTCCAAAAGGCTGCAAAACACGTAGCTGATAACGGTCGCATCATCTACATAGGTTCCAGCAACACGGCCTATCCGCTACCAGGCCGAGGGCTTTATGGTGGCAGCAAGATTGCACCACAGTTTTTAGTGGAGGTGCTAGCCAAAGAGATTGGCGCAAGAGGCATCACAGTCAATTCCATTCTTCCAACTGCGACTGAAGGTGCGGGTGTCTTTGCCACTGAAGTGAAACCGGAGTTCCTGGATTTCATCCGCTCTTTCCGTCCTATGCAGCGCATGGGAACGATCGGGGATGTTGCAAATGCAGCGGAATATTTGGCGAGCGACCTCTCTAGCTTTGTTAGTGGACAACATTTGCTCGTCAGCGGGGGCGCTCCTGCTTGATGCTTCGTACAGGGAACCTGTGAGACGACACTGGGATGGAGATACTTACAGGTCATGGAAATTCGGCACTTACGTTGTTTCCTCGCAGTCGCTGAAGAACTCCACTTTGCTCGCGCAGCGGAGCGGCTGCACATTGAACAGTCTCCGCTTTCGCGCGCGATCAAAGAATTGGAAGAAGACCTTGGCGTCCAACTCTTTGTGCGTACCACGCGCAGCACTCGCTTGACTCGCGCGGGCGCGCTATTTCTGGAGCATGTGCCGCGCGTATTCACCGTGTTGCAGCAAGCGCGCGACAGCGTGAAGGCTGCCGCCAATGGCTTTCATGGTCAGTTGCGTGTTGCACTTTCTGACGGCATCCCGCCGTCGCGCTTCTCGACTTTCCTGGCGTTGTGCCGTCAAGAGGAGCCGGAGATCGAGATACGCCTGTCCGAAGTTCCATTGGCACAGCAGATCAAAGGACTGCACGAAGACTTGTACGACGTAGGGTTCGCACGATCGGATGAAGTCGGCGATGGCATCATTGCCGAAGCTGCCTGGACCGATCCCTTGGTGGTCGCGGTTCCTGCTCGTCATCCTCTGCTGACGTACAAGCGCATCCCTCTGGAAGAACTGCTGCGCTATCCGTTGGTGCTTGGAGATCCGCAGATGTGCGAAGGCTATGTACGTCAGATAGAGCGCGTGCTGCGGAAGGCAGACCAAGAGCCGTTGATCGCCGAACGAGTGGTTTCCACCGATCTGATGATGGCGCTGGTAGCAGCAGGATTTGCCTTGGGCTTGGCGGGTGCTTCGCAAGTCACCAACAGCCGCGAGCTAGGCGTCGTAGCTCGGCCGCTGGCTGGCCGAATGCCGGTGTTGACCACGTATCTGCTGCGCTTGGACAACGAGCCAACCGAAGCACTGGCTCGCTTTGTAGAAAGGATAAACGCCATCGAGTTGCCTTCTGCGAAGAAGCCTGCCGTACTGCCTGACCTCGATGCTTCGGAGGAAATCGAACCATGAACAAGATCATGCTGGTTGCCCTTGCCGTGGTACTGACCGGATGCGGCAAGGCTCCGCCAACTGAGACGGTGGAAGCACTTGCCGCCAATCCGGAACGATTGAAAGAGCTGCGCGAGCAGTGCAAGACGGATCGCGCCAAGCTGGGCGATGAACTCTGCAATCGAGTGGCCGAGGCGACGAATCGGCGATTCTTCGGGGATGGCAAGACGCCGTACACACCACCGAAGGACCCACCAAAGTTCTGATCGTTGTAGATTCGCGCGAAACTTCGAGTTCCTAACCCCATACGCCGCAACGCGCTGCCGCCTGCGGCGTTTTTCGTTCGTTCGCCCCTACGCGAAATCTTGCTTTTTTCTCGATATTTATTCCGATAACGGTCTTTGACCGGCCCTCGATCTGGCTCCGATCCTCGCGTGTACGGCACGCACTTGTGCCGTAAGCCGCACAGGAGAAATCGGAGGCCGAGATGCAAGGTCAAGGCGTGCTGTTCGGGCAAGTTGCCGTTGTCTTCGGCATTGTGATCGCAGGTGTATGGGCCGCGACGCAATGGACGGCCGCGGCCTTGGGCTACCAGCTACGCCTTGGCTCGCCGTGGTTCGATTGGTTCGGGACACCGATCTATCACCCGTGGCAACTGTTCCCGTGGTGGTTCGCTTACGACGCCTACGCGCCACGCATCTTCAACATCGGTGGCGCGATCGCAGGCGGCAGCGGACTCGTGGCCGTGGCGGTTGCCATCGTCCTATCGGTGTGGCGCTCGCGGCAATCGAAGCTGGTCACGACCTACGGCTCGGCACGTTGGGCCGTAGCCGCTGACATTCGCAAGGCCGGCCTTGACAGGCCGGCCGGCGTGTTCCTTGGACTGCACCGCGGCCAATACCTGCGGCACGAAGGCCCGGAACACGTCCTGACCTTCGCGCCGACGCGCTCCGGCAAGGGCGTCGGCCTGGTGGTGCCGACGCTGTTGAGTTGGCCGGCGTCCACCGTCATCCACGACATCAAAGGCGAGAACTGGCAGATCACCGCCGGCTGGCGTTCGCGCTTCTCGCACTGCCTACTGTTCAACCCGACCGATGCGAAGTCGGCGGCGTACAACCCGCTGCTAGAGGTTCGGCGCGGCGTGCATGAAGTGCGCGACGTGCAGAACATCGCGGACATTCTGGTCGATCCAGAAGGCGCGCTCGAACGCCGCAACCATTGGGAGAAGACTTCGCACGCGCTGCTGGTCGGCGCCATCCTGCATGTGCTGTACGCCGGCGAGGACAAGACGCTGCGCGGCGTCGCCAACTTCCTGTCTGATCCCGCGTGCCCGTTCGAGCTGACGCTGCACCAGATGATGACGACGCGGCATCTCGGCGAGGTGCCGCATCCCGTCGTCGCGTCCGCCGCGCGCGAGGTGTTGAACAAGTCGGACAACGAGCGGTCGGGCGTGCTGTCCACGGCCATGTCGTTCCTCGGCCTGTACCGCGATCCCACGGTGGCCGAAGTCACGTCGCGCTGCGACTGGCGCATCGCCGACCTGATCGCGTCCGAGCATCCCGTTTCGCTGTATCTGGTCGTGCCGCCGTCCGACATAAGCCGCACAAAGCCGCTGGTGCGCCTGATCCTCAACCAGATCGGCCGGCGGCTCACCGAATCACTCGATGGCAGCGACGGCATAGCACGTCGCCACAAGCTGCTGTTGATGCTCGACGAGTTCTCCGCGCTGGGCCGGCTCGACTTCTTCGAGACGGCGCTGGCGTTCATGGCCGGCTACGGCATCCGCAGCTTCCTCATCGCGCAGTCGCTCAACCAGATCGACAAAGCCTACGGCCAGAACCATTCAATCCTCGACAACTGCCATGTGCGCGTGACGTTCGCCACCAACGACGAACGCACCGCCAAGCGCATCTCCGAAACGCTCGGCACCGCGACCGAGCTGCGCGCGCAGCGCAACTATGCCGGCCACCGACTCGCGCCGTGGCTGGGCCACCTGATGGTGTCGCGCCAGGAAACCGCGCGTCCGCTGCTGACGCCGGGCGAAGTGATGCAGCTCCCGCCCGACGACGCCGTGGTGATGGTGTCCAGCGTGGCACCGATCCGCGCGAAGAAGCTGCGCTACTACGCCGACGCCAATTTCAAGCGCCGCGTGCTGCCGCCACCGGCGCTTGCTGCCGGGCGCTATGCCGACGCACCGCCCCCGCGGCCGGACGACTGGAGCGGGCTGGCTATTCCTGCCGTTCCAGCCGCGCCCGCGGCCGTGGGCCTAGCTGCCATCGACACGGGCACCACGGATGGCGGTGGGCCGCGCCGGCAGCCGGAGCTATCCGAAGTTGCCGCCTACGACCCCGAACAGCAGCCGGCCGACAACGACCTGGCGCTGCTCGATGACGACGACCTGCCGTTGCCGCTTCCTCGCCAACTCGATCCGGCCATGCAACGCACGGCTCGGCTGGCGTCCCTCGACCAACAGGACGGGATCGAGCTATGAGCCAGTACCGCCTCAACCTGTTCATTCCGCACGAGCACGCCAAGCGCCTCGACGAACTAGCCGCGAAGAAAGGCGTATCGAAGTCGTCGATAGTTGCTGCCGCGCTTGCGTCTTGGCTTTCGCCCGATGCGGGCGACCAGCGCGAGGCCGCCATCGCCAAGCGGCTCGATCGGCTGACGCGCCAGTTCGAGAAGCTGGAGCGCGACCAGAACATCGCGATCGAGACGCTGGCGCTGTTCGTCCGCTACTTCCTGACGGTCAGCACGCCGGTTCCGGAGGCGCATCAGGACGCGGCACGCGCGCAGGGCAAGGCACGCTTCGAGCAGTTCGTCGAACAACTCGGCCGCCACCTGATGCGCGGCCGCAGTCTCGTGCGCGACGTGGTGGAGGAACTGAATCCCGACACCGCGCGGCTGGACGACGCGGCGGCCCTGGCCGAGGCGCAGGAGCGTGCCACATGAGCGCGCAACCGCAGTCCTTCGCCACCACGTCGCTCGACCGGCGCATCCGCATGTTGCGCACGGCGATGGGGCCGCTGATCGCCGCCGCGTTGGAAGACCCGGACGTGGTGGAAATCATGCTCAACCCCGACCGCACGCTATGGGTCGATCGCCTGTCGTCGGGGCGTGCGCCGATGGGCGCGGAGCTGTCCGAGGAAGATGGCGAACGCATCATCCGCCTGGTCGCCGCGCACGTCGGCGCAGAAGTACATCGCGGCCAGCCGTTGCTGACCGCCGAGCTGCCGGAGACCGGCGAACGCTTCGAGGGCATCCTGCCGCCGGCGGCTCCGGGGCCGGCCTTCGCGCTGCGCAAGCGTGCGGTTGGTGTCATTCCGCTGGATCGCTACGTCACCGACGGGATGATGAGCGTCGAGCAGGCCGCGTTCCTGCGCGGCGCGGTACGCGAGCGGCAGAACATCCTCGTCGCCGGCGGCACCAGCACCGGCAAGACCACGCTCGCCAATGCCTTGCTCGCGGAAATCGCTGCCACCGGCGACCGCGTGCTGGTGCTCGAAGACACGGTGGAGCTGCAATGCGCGGCGCGCGACCACGTACCGCTGCGCACGCGCGCAGGCGTCGTCTCGATGACCGAGCTGGTGCGCGCCACGATGCGCCTGCGTCCCGATCGCGTGATCGTCGGCGAGGTGCGCGGCGGCGAGGCGCTGGATCTCATCAAGGTGTGGGGCACCGGCCATCCCGGCGGCATCGCCACGATCCATGCCGGTTCCGCGCCGGGCGCGCTGCTGCGCCTGGAGCAACTGATCCTCGAAGTCGCGGTGAACCCGCCGCGGGCGCTGGTCGCCGAAGCGGTCAACGTCGTCATCCACATCGCCGGCCGCGGCCGGCGCCGTCGCATCGAAAGCATCGCCCGCGTCCTCGGCTTCGACGGCGTGGGCTACCGCCTCGCGGACGCGCTGGAGCCATCACCGCATCCAGAGCTGCCGCTGTCTTTCCCGTCCCCCAACCACCTTGGAGAACTGCCATGACACAGATGCAAGTCACTGCTTTCCGCTTTTCCGTAAATCCGGTTTCGTGCCTTGCGCGCCTGCGCCGCCTGGCCGCGCCGGCGCACAACGGCCTCTTGCTGGCCGCCGTCATGTTGATGACGGCCGGCACGGCGAAGGCGTCCGGTTCGTCGATGCCGTGGGAAACGCCGCTGCAATCCATCCTCGACTCCATCCAGGGACCAGTCTCCAAGATCATCGCGGTCATCATCATCATTTCGACCGGCCTGGCACTGGCCTTCGGCGACACCAGCGGCGGATTCCGCAAGCTCATCCAGATCGTGTTCGGGTTGAGCATCGCCTTCGCGGCGTCGAGCTTCTTCCTGTCGTTCTTCAGCTTCTCCGGTGGGGCTGTCGTATGAGCACGGTCAACGACCTGCCAGGCTTCGAGGTGCCGCTGCACCGCTCGCTGACCGAGCCGATCCTGATGGGGGGCGCCCCGCGCACCGTGGCGATCGCCAACGGCACGCTGGCCGGCGCCGTGGGCTTGGGCCTGCAACTCTGGATTCCCGGTGTTGTGCTCTGGATCGTCGGCCATTCGCTGGCGGTATGGGGTGCGCGCGTCGATCCGCAGTTCATGCAGGTATTCGCCAGGCATCTCCGGCACAAGCCGCTGCTGGACGTGTGACGGGGAGACGCCGCGATGCTCAATCTCGCCGAATATCGCCAGCGTCCGGCCTTGCTCGCCGATTGGCTGCCGTGGGCCGGCCTGGTCGCGCCCGGCGTCGTGCTGAACAAGGACGGAAGTTTCCAGCGCACAGCACGGTTCCGCGGTCCCGACCTCGACAGCGCAACGCAGGGCGAACTGGTCGCTACCACCGCGCGCCTGAACAACGCGCTGCGCCGGCTCGGAGCCGGCTGGGCGCTGTTCATCGAAGCCGAGCGCCGGGCCGCGGCGGACTATCCGCATTCGGAGTTTCCTGAACCGCTGTCGTGGCTGGTGGACGAAGAACGCCGCGCGACCTTCGAGGATTCGGGCAACCACTTCGAGAGCGGCTACCACCTCACGCTGCAATACCTGCCGCCGGAGGAATCCCGTGCCCGTGCGGCCAAGCTGTTGTACGAGAACACGCCGACCGCCGGCGTGGACTGGCGCGAACGCCTGACCGCGTTCATCGCGGAAACCGGCCGCATCTTCGATTTGCTCGACGGCGTTATGCCGGAAATCGACTGGCTCGATGACGCCGAAACGCTGACCTATCTGCACGCGACCGTCTCAACGCGACGCTATCGCCTCGGCGTGCCGGCCGTGCCGTTCCATCTTGACGCGCTGCTGGCCGACATGCCGCTGATCGGTGGCCTCGCGCCGATGCTGGGCGACGCGCACCTGCGCGTCGTGACGGTGCGCGGATTTCCGACCTCGACCTGGCCGGGGATTCTGGACGACCTCAACCGGCTGGGCTTCGCCTACCGCTGGAGCACTCGCTTCCTCTGCATGGATAAGTCGGAGGCCGAAAAGGAACTCGGCCGCCTGCGCCGCCAATGGTTCGTCAAGCGCAAGAACGTCTTGACCTTGCTGCGCGAAACGATCTTCCAGCAGGAAAGCCCGCTGGTCGATACCGACGCCGGCAACAAGGCGGCCGACGCTGACGCCGCGATGCAGGAGCTGGGCAGCGATCAAGTTGCCTTCGGCTTCGTCACCGCGACCGTGACGGTGCTCGATGCCGACGCCGACACGGCCGACGAGAAGCTGCGCATGGTGGAGCGCGCGATTCAGAGTCGCGGTTTCGTGACCATCCCCGAAACCCTCAACTCCGTGGAAGCGTGGCTGTCGTCGATCCCCGGCAATGCCTACGCCAATGTGCGTCAGCCCATCATCTCCACGCTGAACCTGGCGCACCTGATGCCAGTGTCGGCGGTGTGGGCCGGGCCGGAGAAGAACGACCACCTCGACGGCCCGCCGCTGATCGTCACTCGCACCGAAGGGGCGACACCGTTCCGGTTGGTGACGCACATCGGCGACGTGGGCCACACGCTGGTCGCCGGCCCGACCGGCATGGGCAAGTCCGTCCTGCTCGCCACGCTGGCGATGCAGTTCCGGCGTTATCCCGGTTCGCGCATCTTTGCATTCGATATGGGCCGCTCGATGCGCGCAACGGCGCTCGGTTTGGGCGGCGAGTATTACGACCTCGGCGCCGATGGCGCGATCGCGTTCCAGCCGCTCGCGCGCATCGACCATGAGGGTCATCGCACCTGGGCCGCAGAATGGGTCGAAGGCCGCTTGTCGCACGAAGGCGTTGCTCTCGGACCCGACGAGAAGGCGGCTGTATGGTCGGCGCTCGGCAGCCTCGCCGGCGCGCCGCTCGAACAGCGCACGCTCACGGGCCTGTCGGTGCTGCTCCAATCGAACGCGCTGCGCCAGGCGCTCGCGCCTTACGTGCTCGGTGGCGCGCACGGCAAGCTGCTCGATGCCGACCGCGACCGGCTTGGCTCGGCCGACGTGCAGTGCTTCGAGATGGAGGAGCTGATGCACAGCAAGGCGGCGGTGCTGGCCGTGCTGGGCTATCTGTTCGCGCGCTTCGAGGCGCGTTTCGACGGCGCGCCGACGCTGCTGATCCTCGACGAATCGTGGCTGTTCCTCGATGACCCGGTGTTTGCGGCGCGCATCCGCCAGTGGCTCAAGACGCTACGCAAGAAGAACGTCAGCGTCATCTTCGCCACGCAGTCGCTCGCGGACATCAAGGATTCGACCATCGCGCCGGCGATCATCGAGAGCTGCGCCAGCCGCATATTCCTGCCGAACCCGCAGGCCACCGAGCCGCAGATTCGCACGATCTACGAAGGCTTCGGCCTCAACAACCGGCAAATCGAGATCGTCGCCACCGCGCAGCCCAAGCGCGACTACTACTACCAATCCCGAGCCGGCAATCGGCTGTTCGACCTCGACCTGGGGCCGGTCGCGCTCGCGTTCGCGGGCACCTCGACGCCCCAAGACCAGCGCGCCATCGACGACGTGCTGACCAACGCCGGAGCACCGGACTTCGCCGGCGCCTGGCTGCGCCACCGCGGCCTCGATTGGGCGGCCGACCTGCTGCCGTCCGCGCCATCCGCCGCGTCCTTCCTCGCTCCCCAACCACAGGAGATTTCGCCATGAAGATTCGCCTTCTCGCCCTCGCTGTCGCGGCGTTCATCGGCGTCATGTCGGCCGCGCACGCGCAATGGGCCGTCATCGACGTGACCAACCTCGTGCAGAACACGATGACCGCCGCGCGCACGCTGGAACAGATCAACAACCAGGTCAGGCAACTCCAGAACCAAGCGCAGTCGCTGATAAATCAGGCTCGCAACCTGGAGAGCCTGCCGTTCAACGTGGTCAACCAGTTGCGCACGAACCTGGCGACCACCCAACAGCTCATCACACAGGCGCAAGGGCTGGCGTTCCAGGTGCAGAGCATGGATCAGCAGTTCGCGCAGTTGTACCCACAGCAGTACGCCGCGACCGTGAGCGGTAATCAGATGTACCAGGACGCGCACCAGCGTTGGCAGAACACGCTCAACGGCTTGCAGACCGCAATGCAAATGCAGGCACAGGTGTCTCAGAACGTGACTACCGACGAAGGGGTGCTGACCGATCTCGTGGGGCAGAGCCAGTCCGCGACTGGCGCGCTGCAAGCAATGCAGGCGACCAACCAGCTTCTCGCCTTGCAGGCCAAGCAGTCCATCCAGACGCAACAGCTCCAGCTCACGCAGGGGCGCGCGGCGTCGCTGGAACTGGCGCGGCAAGCGGCGGCCATCGAACAGGGCCGCGTCATCACGCAGCGTTTCCTCGGCACTGGCACGCCGTACACGCCGCAGTCCGTGAACTTCTACGGCAACTGACGGACACGGCCATGAAGCCCGCGCTTGCCTTGTTCGCCTTCGCGTGCCTGCTGGTCGGCTGCGACCGGCCGCAGGCGTTGTCGGTCGATGCCCTGGCCGCCGACCCGGCGCGGCTGCACGCGCTGCGTGCGCAGTGCCGGCATGGCGAACGTGACGGCGCTTTCTGCGCGCAGGTCGGCCAAGCCGACTTGCGCCGCTTCCTCTCCGGGCAGGCCGGCCCGGACGAATACCAGACGCTCGCCGACCTGCCGCCGATCCCGGCCAGTTTCGACGGCCCCGACGCGCCAACGGAGCAGCGGCCATGAACGACGTTTCGATCATCGACCATTTCCTCAACGTCTTTTCCGCCTACATCGACTCCGGTTTCGGCCTGCTGCGCGGCGAAGTCGGATTCCTGACCGCAACGCTGGTGGTGATCGACATGACGCTCGCCGGGTTGTATTGGGCGCTCGGCCACGCCACCGGCCAAGGCGAAGACGTGATGGCGAAGCTCATCCGCAAGGTGCTCTACGTCGGCGCCTTCGCCTACATCATCGGCAACTTCAACATGCTTGCCGGCATCGTGTTCCGGTCGTTCGCGGGCCTCGGCCTCACGGCCACCGGCTCGGCCGTGAGCATGGAGACGTTCCTACAACCGGGGCATCTCGCCAAGACCGGCATCGACGCCGGTATGCCGATCCTCGAACAGATAAGCGACATGGCGGGCTTTCCCGAGGTGTTCATCAACATCACGCCCATCGTCGTGATGTTCCTCGCCTGGCTGACCGTCATCGTTTGCTTCTTCGTGCTCGCGGTGCAGCTTTTCATCACGCTGATCGAGTTCAAGCTGACCACGCTGGCCGGCTTCGTGCTGGTGCCGTTCGCGCTCTGGAACAAGACCGCGTTCCTCGCCGAAAAGGTACTCGGCAACGTGGTGTCGTCTGGCATCAAGGTGCTGGTGCTGGCCGTCATCGTCGGCATCGGTACGGGCCTGTTCGCGGAGTTCCCGACGACGCCGGCGGAACCATCCATCGACCATGCGCTGGTCGTGATGCTGGCTTCGCTCGCCATGCTCGCGCTCGGCATCTACGGGCCTGGCATCGCCACCGGCCTCGTGTCCGGCGCGCCGCAGCTCGGCGCGGGCGCGATGGCCGGCGCGGCGCTGGGCGCCGCCGGAACCGCCGTCGCTATCGGTGCTGCTGCAACCGGCGTTGGCGGTGCCGTGGCCGCTGGCGCGCGCATGGCGCCGGCTGCGGCCAGTGCGATCGGCAGCGGCGCACGGGCCGCCGCTTCGACGGCCGGCAGCGCACGGTCGGCGTTCCAAGCCGGCTCGGCTGCGGCGGGTGGCGGCTTCAGAGGCGCCGCCGCAGGCGTGGGCAACGTCGCGCGGACGGGCGCGCAGGCCGCCGGGCAGCGAGTCGCCGCCGGCGCACGCGCATTCGGCGAGCGGGTGGCCGGTGCATTCCGTGGCGAAGGTGGCGCGGCTGCCGGCGCGTCCACCGAAGCGGGCGCATCCAGCGCCAGCTCCACCTCGGCTGCCACCAACCAAGAGCAACCCGCCTGGGCTAAGCGCCTGCATCGTCGCCAGCAGATCGCCCACGCGGCGACCACCGCCGCGCACACGCTGCGCGGCGGGGACGGCGGCGGTTCGGCACAAGGCCCAAGCCTGGGCGATTCCGATTCTTGAGGAGAACGAGCCATGCGATTCAAGCGACCGCGGGTGCGCTACGCCGACACGCCGCAGCCTGCCACCCCGTATCAAGCCGCCGCGCAGGCGTGGGATGAGCGCATCGGCTCGGCCCGCGTGCAGGCGAAGAACTGGCGCTTCATGGCCTTCGGCTGTCTCGCGCTCGCGCTGCTGATGGCTGGCGGCCTGGTCTGGCGCTCGGCGCAGTCCATCGTCACGCCCTACGTCGTGGAGGTGGACAAGACCGGCGAAGTGCGCACGGTCGGCGAAGCCGCCACGCCGTACCGGCCGGCGGATGCGCAGATCGCTTTCCACCTCGCGCACTTCATCACGCTGGTTCGCTCGCTGTCCATCGACCCGATCGTGGTTCGGCAGAACTGGCTCGACGCCTACGACTACACCACGGACAAGGGCGCCGTCGTGCTCAACGACTACGCCAGCAAGAACGATCCTTTCGCCCGCGTCGGCAAGGAATCGGTGACGGTGCAGATCACCAGCGTCACGCGCGCCAGCGATTCGTCGTTCAACGTGCGTTGGACGGAACAGCGGTTTGCCAACGGCGCACCCACCGGCACCGAACGCTGGAACGCCGTGGTGTCCATCGTCCTGCAAACCCCGCGCACCGAGCAGCGGCTGCGCAAGAACCCGCTGGGTATCTACGTCAACGGCCTGTCGTGGAGCCGCGAACTTGATGCGTCCGAAGGAGCCAAGCCATGAACTTGCATTTCCGTATTTACGCTTTCGTGTTGACCCTGGCGGCCGTGTCGGGCTGCGCCTCGCAGGGCAAGCCGCCGCCGCACATCTCGCTCGACGAGCCAGTGCAGGCGCAGCCGCAGCCCGAACCGCCCAAGCCGGTCGAAGTGGTGGAGGTGCCGAAGGTGCTGCCGATGCCGGCGCAGATGAAGCTGCTGCCTTCAGGTGACGACGCCAAGCCTGCGCCGGAACCGGCCGATGAAACCGCTCGTGTGTCGCGCGCCAATGCCGAGGCGCGCATGGCTCCCACGCGCGAGGGCTACGTCAACGCGATCCAGGTCTGGCCCTTCACCGATGGCGCGCTGTATCAGGTCTATGCCGCGCCGGGGCGCGTGACCGTGATTTCGCTCCAGCCCGGCGAGGAACTGGTGACGGTCGCCGCCGGCGACACGGTGCGCTGGATCGTCGGCGACACATCCAGCGGCGCTGGCGACGCGCTGCGCGTCAACGTGCTGGTGAAGCCGATCCGATCGGGCCTCAAGACGAACGTGGTCATCACCACGAGCCGGCGCACCTACCTGATCGAGCTAACCTCGACGGACAAGGCATGGATGGCGTCGGTGTCGTGGGAGTACCCGAAAGACCGGATGCTCGCCTTGCAGCGTCAGGATCGGGCGGCGCAAGCGGCCGCGCCGATCGACGCCGGCCTGTCGCTGGAAAAGATCCGCTTCCGCTACGCAATCAGCGGCAGCAATCCACCGTGGAAGCCGCTGCGCGCCTTCGACGACGGCGAGAAGGTCTACATCCAGTTTCCGCCCGGCATCGCCCAAGGCGACCTGCCGCCGCTGTTCGTCATCGGCGCGCAGGGTGACGGCCAACTCGTCAACTACCGCTTCCGTGCGCCGTACTACATCGTGGATCGGCTGTTCGGCGCCGCCGAACTGCGCCTGGGCGGCGACAAGGGCGACGTGGTGCGCATCGAGCGCACAGATGGCACACGGGGGAACTGACCATGAGCCAGGACGAAACCCCGCACGTACCCATTCCCGATGCTGCGCCGAAGGTGGCACCGGAGAATGTGGCGTTGCGCGCGCAGCCGCGGCCGGTGACGCGCCTCAACCGGCGCACGCTGGCAATGCTGGGAGGCGGCCTTGCTGCCGCCGTACTCGGTGCCACGCTTTGGTCATTGCAGCCGAAGCACCAGCGAGGCAACAACGATGCGACCGAGCTTTACAACGTCGATCGCGTGGCGAAGTCCGAAGAACTCAACCAGCTTCCCACCGACTACACCAAGTTGCCGCAGAAGGTGCCGGAGCTGGGGCCGCCGCTGCCGGGAGACTTGGGGCCGGCCATCGTCAAATCACAGCCGCCCGTGGTGGCCAACTACGCGCCATCCGGCCAGGATGCGGCAGCAGCCGAACGCGATGCGTTGCGCAAGGAGGCGGAAGCGGCGGCGGGTTCATCGGTGTTCTTCCGTTCCGGCAACCAGCGCGCCGCGGCTGCGCCCGCGCAGGCCGCTTCGGTCGTACCGGCATCCGGCCTGGCGGGCTTCGACCCGCAGGCCGCCGGGCCGGCTTCGACGGCGGCGCAGCCGGCCGACCCGACCGCCGTGCAAAACCGGCAAGACCAGAAAGAGGCGTTCCAGAAAGTTGGAACCGCAGAAACCCGTAATTCCGGCAACCTGCAAATGCCGGCCTCGCCGTATCAGGTCATGGCAGGAACGGTGATCGCGGCGGCGCTGGTGACGGGCATCAAGTCCGACCTACCGGGTGACGTGATCGGCACGGTGACAGCGCCGGTGTACGACACGGCGACCGGACGCTATCTGCTGATCCCGCAGGGTTCGCGCATCCTCGGCAAATACAACAGCCAGGTCGCCTACGGGCAGAGCCGCGTGCAGATCGTGTGGAACCGCATCATCCTGCCGGACACGTCTTCACTCACGCTCGACAACCTGGTCGGTGCCGATCCGGCCGGCTATGCCGGTCTGGAGGATGGCGTCGATTGGCACTGGGGACGCATCTTGGCGGGTGCAGCTCTGTCCACCGTGTTGGGTGTGGGTTCCGAACTGGCTGTCTCCAATCAGGGGAACGTCAATGGCAACACCGTCATCGCCCTGCGGGACAGCGCGCAGGACACGGCCAATCAGGTCGGCCAGGAGTTCACACGCCGCAACCTCAACATCCAGCCGACGCTGATCGAGCGGCCGGGCTTGCCGGTCAGCATCATCGTCAACCGCGACTTGGTGCTGCGGCCGTACCAGCCGATGTTCTTCAACCGGGGGACTTCACAATGAGCGCGATGCGCAAGCTGCGGCTAGGGCCGCTGCCCAAGACCGAAAGCATCAGGCTGACGTTTGCGTGCCCGGCCACACTCAAGGCCGACCTCGACCGCTACGCGGCCATGCACGCGCAAACCTACGGCGACGCTGTCGATGCGACGACGCTGATCCCGCACATGCTGGAGGCGTTTATAGCCGGGGATCGGGGATTTAGGCGCCACGGCAAGAATGAGAAAGCCACTCCTGCGCAAGCGCCTGCGGCGGGTGCTCACCCCGAAGGCGACTACGGCGGCTCGAAGTAGGTTCGCTATTCCGCAAGATCCGCCTATGTATTTTGGTACGGTGATGTTAATAAATCCGGCGATCAGTCCAGGTAGTGCAAGGCTTCGCGCAACACCGTGAAGGCGGGTGAACTTTGTCGTCTGCTTGGGTAGTAGAGGTGATAGCCCGAATAGGGCGGGCACCAATCCGAAAGCACACGTATCAATCGACCCGCCTTGACGTGTGCCTGAACCAGATCTTCGGGCATATAGGCCAGTCCTAGTCCCTTGAGCGCGGCGTCCAGGCGCATGGCGATGTTGTTGAAGACGAGTTGGCCTTCGACACGCACTTTCAGCTCTTCTCCCTTCTTCTCGAACTCCCAGGGAAAGATGCCGCCGTAGGTCGGCAGACGGATGGTGATGCAGTTGTGCCGGACGAGATCGCGCGGAGTCTTGGGCCGCCGATGCCGAGCGAAGTAGTGCGGAGAACCGACCACGGCCATCCGCACATCCGGCCCGATGCGCACCGCGATCATGTCCTTGGCGATCTGTTCGCCCAAGCGGACGCCGGCATCGTAGCCTTCGGCCACGATGTCCGTCAGACCGTAGTCCACGATGACTTCGATGTGGATGTCCGGGTGCTGCGGCAGGATTTTCGCAAGCGCGGGTTGCAGGACCGTGATCGCCGGGTGTTCGCCGGCCGTGATGCGCAACCTGCCCGCAGGCTTGTCCCGAAACTCGCTGAGCATCGCCAGCTCGGTGTCGATTTCCTCGAACCGGGGAGCGATCACGCGCAGCAGGTGCTCGCCCGCCTCCGTCGCGGAGACGCTGCGTGTCGTGCGCGCCAGGAGGCGGACGCCTAGCCGTTCTTCGAGTTGCCGCATGGCCCGGCTCAAAGCCGGCTGCGACATGCCGAGCTTCGCCGCCGCTCGGGTAAAGCTGCGCTCCTGCGCAACGACCGAAAAGATCGCGAGCTGGTCATAGCGCTCGGTGGACATTTATCCGATCCAGTTATGAACCCTTTCCGATTATGCCATCTAGTGTCACGAATCGTTGAGGTCTAAATTGGCTTCCATCCATCGGAGAACACCATGAAGACACGCAAACTCGGCAACACGCGACTTGAAGTGTCGGCCATCGGCCTGGGTTGCATGGGCCTGAGCCACGGCTACGGCCCGGCCACCGACCGCTCGGAGGCGATTGCGCTTATTCGGGCCGCAGTCGAGCGTGGCGTGACCTTCTTCGACACCGCCGAGGTGTATGGCCCCTACCTCAACGAGGAAGTGGTCGGCGAAGCACTCGCCCCGTTCCGCGACCAGGTGGTGATCGCCACCAAGTTCGGCTTCACCTTCGGCGAGGACAACAAGCAGCAGATCCTCAACAGCCAGCCCGACCACATCCGCTGGGCCGTCGAAGGTTCGCTCAAGCGCCTGCGCACCGATTGCATCGACCTGCTGTACCAGCATCGCGTCGATCCCGCGGTGCCGATCGAGGACGTGGCCGGCGCCGTCAAGGACCTGATCGCCGAGGGCAAGGTCAAGCACTTCGGCTTGTCCGAGGCCGGCGTGCAAACCATCCGCCGTGCCCATGCGGTGCAGCCCGTCACGGCCCTGCAAAGCGAATACTCGCTGTGGTGGCGCGAGCCGGAGCAGGAAATCCTGCCGACGCTGGAAGAACTCGGGATCGGCTTCGTGCCGTTCAGCCCGCTGGGCAAGGGGTTCCTGACCGGCGCCATCAAGCAAGGCGCGACCTTCGGCAGCGATGACTTCCGCAGCATCGTGCCGCGCTTCTCGCCGGAAGCCTTGCAGGCCAATCAGGCGCTGGTGGACCTGCTCGGCAAGATCGCCCAGAACAAAGGCGTGACGCCCGCGCAGATCGCGCTGGCCTGGCTGCTGGCGCAGAAGCCGTGGATCGTGCCGATTCCGGGCACCACCAAGCTGCACCGCCTGGAAGAAAACCTTGGCGGCGCATCGGTCGTGTTGTCCGATGCCGACCTGCGCCAGATCGCCAGCGCTCTGGCGCAGGTCAGGATTCAGGGCGACCGCTATCCCGCGGCGCTCCAGGCGCGCGTGGGTCGGTAAGCCGGAAGCGGCCGCTATGCCATCACTCCCATCCCCTTTTCGTCGCACGCTGATGACAGCCGTTGCGGCGCTTCCGCTGAGCGGCCGCGCAACAACGTCCGATGCAGGTGGCGAACCGCGACGAATCGGATCAGGAACGCTCGTCGCCTATTTTTCTCGCTCAGGGAATACGCGAGTGGTTTCCGGCTTGATTCATCGTTCGCGCCAAACTGACTTGTTCGAGATTCGGCCTGCCGTGCCTTACCCCGAGGACTATCTGGAGACGGTGGAACAGGCGCGTCAGGAGCGCGACAGTGGCCGTGAGCGCGCCCTGGAAGCCAAAGTTTCCAACATCGCGGGCTACGACACGGTGTTCCTCGGATTCCCGATCTGGGGCGAGACCGCGCCGCCGGTGATCCGCGCCTTTCTCTCCGCGCACGACCTGTCCGGCAAGACCCTGATCCCTTTCGTCACTCACGGCGGCTACG
This sequence comes from Lysobacteraceae bacterium, assembly GCA_031263725.1. GTDB lineage: Bacteria > Pseudomonadota > Gammaproteobacteria > Xanthomonadales > Xanthomonadaceae > JAITWM01. The sequence goes on from JAISFF010000008.1 coordinate 26,439, forward strand.
GCCTCGGCAACAGCCGCTCGGTGCTTGCCAGCCACGCGCCGAAGGCGCGTCTGCGCGACGGTTTCGTCATGGAGGCCGATCAGGAGCGTCGCACCATGAATCAGGTGAACGATTGGCTGAGCGGCATCAAGGTTAGTGGCTGACCCAACTGAATACCGGAGCATGAATTCAATGACGACATGGTTGATTACCGGATGTTCGAGCGGGCTTGGCCGCCATCTCGCACAGGCCGTCTTGCAAGCGGGATTCAACGCCGTGGTCACGGCACGCAACGCCGCGGCAGTGCAGGAGATCGTCGCCGCCTATCCGGACAAAGCCGTTGCCGCTGCGCTGGACGTAACGGATCGCGCCCAGGTCGATACGGCGGTCGAACTCGCACACACGCGCTTCGGCGGCGTGGATGTGCTGGTCAACAACGCCGGACATGGCTATCGCGCCGCCGTCGAGGAAGCTGACGAACAGGAAGTCGCGGCGCTGTTCGCCAGCAACTTCTTCGGCGCGGTCTCCACGATCAAGGCCGTGCTTCCAGGCATGCGGGCTCGCCGCGCCGGCACCATCGTCAATGTCTCCTCGATTGGCGGACGGCTGGCGATGCCGGGTTCGGCCTACTACTCAGCGACCAAGTTTGCCCTGGAAGGCTTATCCGATGCGCTGCGCAAAGAGGTCGAGCCGCTCGGCATCAAGGTGATGGTCGTCGATCCAGGCGCCTTCCGCACCGACTTCGCCGGCCGGTCGCTGCAACAGGCCAGGGCGAACATCGCCGACTACGCCTCGACAGCCGGCCCCCGGCGCAAGGAGAACGACCATACCCACGGTACCCAGCCCGGCGATCCGGCGCGCGCGGCGCTGGCCATCATCCAGGCCGTAACGGGCGAGCATCATCCCTTCCGCCTGTTGCTGGGAACCGACGCGATCCAGATCGTGACGGCCGAATTGAAAGCGCAGCTCCAGGAAATCGAAGACTGGCAGGCACTGAGCGCCAGTACGGATTTCCCGGAAGAACTCACCCCATCCAAGGAGTAACCCCATGCAAACCCGCGAACTCGGCAGTACCCTAGAAGTCTCGGCCCTCGGTCTGGGCTGCATGAGCATGAGCGCCCTGTACGGGCCACCCGCCGACAAGCAGGAGATGATCAAGCTCATCCGCACGGCGCATGATCGCGGCGTGACCCTGTTCGATACCGCCGAATCCTATGGGCCGTTCTTCAACGAAGAACTGGTCGGCGAGGCGCTGCAACCCATCCGCGATCAGGTGGTGATTGCCACCAAGTTCGGTTTCGACATCGACCTGGCGACGGGCGAGCGGCGCGGCGGCACCAACAGCCGGCCAGACCACATCAAAGCGGTCGCGGATGCGTGCCTCAAACGGCTGCGCACCGATCACATCGACCTGTTCTACCAGCATCGTGTCGATGCGGCGGTGCCCATCGAGGACGTGGCGGGTGCCGTCAAGGATCTGATCGCGGCAGGCAAGGTCAAGCACTTCGGATTGTCCGAAGCGGGCGTGCAGACCATCCGCCGCGCCCATGCCGTGCAGCCGGTGACGGCCGTGCAGAGCGAGTATTCGCTGTTCTGGCGTGGGCCGGAAGCGGAGCTGCTGCCGGCGCTGGAGGAGCTGGGCATAGGCTTCGTGCCGTTCAGCCCGCTGGGCGCCGGCTTCCTGACCGGCAAGATCGACCAAAACACCCAGTTCGATCCGACCGACTTTCGCAACAACGTCCCGCGTTTCTCGCCCGAAGCGCGCAAGGCCAATCAGGCACTGGTCGAGGTCGTCAAGGCCGCGGCCACGCGCAAGAACGCCACGCCCGCTCAGGTCGCACTGGCCTGGCTGCTGGCGCAGAAGCCGTGGATCGTGCCGATTCCGGGTACCACCAAGGTGCATCGTCTGGAAGAAAACCTCGGTGCGGTCATGCTCGACCTGTCTGCCGATGACCTTGCCGAGATCGCCGCCGAAGTCTCCAAGGTGCAGGTGCAGGGCGAACGCCTGCCGGAAGCCGTTCTCAAGATGACCGGACTGTGATGCTGCGGGAGCGGTCAGCGACGAATTCTCCTTCTCCAGCGTTCGAGGATGTCGTGCGTCCCGGCACTACCATGTTCAAGGCCGACCTCGGCCGCCGCATGCGCAAGCATACGGCGAGGCAGTCAATGCGACGACGCTGATCCCGCACATGCTGGAGGCGTTCATCGCGGGGGGATCGGGGATTCAGACGGGGCAGGGGAGACGACACCCGCCCGGCCCCCGCACGGCCATGCCGAAGGGGTGAGTGTTTGGATATGTTGCGATTGTCGTATCCAGGCTACGGCTATAGGCACTATATCAAATTGACTTCTGCTTGGAAAAGTTGTAGAAATCGTAGTATGGCTACGACTACCAAAAGCAAATTAAATGCTCTCTACACCCGGCTGGCGCCGGGGACGCCGCTGACCTCGGAAGACTTGGCGGCGCTGGGCATCTCTGCCGACCTGGCCGTCCATTACGTCCGGGCAGGCTGGCTCACGCGCCTGGCCCGCGGGGTGTACGTCCGCCCGAACGACACCCTCGCCCTCCATCCCAGCCTGCTGCTGTTGCAGCGTCGGTTCGAGGGGCTGCACGTCGGCGGCAAGTCGGCGCTGGACTGGTATGGCGTGCGCCAGTACGTGTCGCAGCAACCCGTGCTGCATCTGTATGGCTGGACGGCAGCCCGTCTGCCGGAATGGTTCACCGAACGCTTCCCGGCCGAGTACCACCGCAAGCGCCTGTTCGACGAGCAGCCGGCCGCCTTGTTGCATGTTGGCCCGTTCGAGAAGCGCAGCGGAGCGCCGCAGGTGTCGGCACCGGAACGCGCCTTGCTGGAGCTGTTGAGCGAAGTCGGAGTGCGCCAGCCCTTGCAGGAAGCCCGTGAACTCGTCGAAAGCGCGTACAGCCTGCGCGCCGATGTTCTGCGCGAGCTGTTGCAACACTGCACGAACGTCAAGACCGTTCGGCTATGTCTGCAACTCGGACGCGAGGTGTCGTTGCCTTGGGCGGCGAAGCTCGATCCGGCCACGCTGCCGACGGGCAGCGATCGGCCTTGGGTGTCCCGATCGGCCGATGGCTTGTTGGTGCTCAAGCCATGAACCAGACCTATCTCGATACCGCGCGCCTGCTGACGCAGGTGGCGCCGCTGGTGTTCGCGGACGACACGTTCGCGTTGAAGGGCGGCACTGCGATCAATCTGTTCGTGCGCGACATGCCGCGCTTGTCGGTCGATCTCGATTTGGTCTTTCCCGATCACACGCTGCCGCGTGATGAGGCGCTGACGCGCATCAACGAGGCTGTCAGGCAAGCCGCCGAGCGGCTGAAGAAGCGAGGGTTCCAAACGCACGCGCCGGCGGCCGCGGCAGGGGAGACGAAGCTGCTGGTGCGCAACGGTTCGATCCAGGTCAAGGTCGAAGTCAACTTCGTCATGCGCGGCACGGTGCAGCCGGTGCGTCGAGCTTCGCTCACGCCGACCGCACGCGACACTTTGCTGGCTGATCTGGAGATCCCGGTGGTGTCGCTGGAGGACGTGTATGGCGGCAAGCTGGTCGCAGCGTTGGATCGTCAGCACCCGCGCGACCTGTTCGACGTGATGCAGCTCTTTGCGCATGAGGGCATCACGCCCGGCATCCGGCGTGCGTTCGTGGTCTATCTGTCCAGCAGCAACCGACCAATCCATGAAGTGCTGTTTACGCCGCTGCGGGACATCCGCCACGACTACGAGCACAACTTCCAAGGCATGACGGCCGAACCTGTGCTTCTCGATGCGCTGCTCGCCGCGCGAGAACGCATGATGCGCGAACTCCAGCAAGGCTTGGACGACAACGAACGACGCTTCCTGCTGTCGCTGGCTGCCGGCACGCCGCAGTGGTCGCTGCTGGGCATCGCGCACCTCGAACAACTGCCAAGCATCCGCTGGAAGCTGCACAACCTGGCGCAGTTGCAGAAGACCGATGCGAAGAAGTTTGCCGAGCAGGCCGACTTGCTCGCTGCGCGGCTGGCTGCGCTATCCTAGGGCTGGTTGATGATGAGCCGATGCCGCGCAAACCCGCGTCAGCAAAAGACGTGTTTTTCTGACGGTAAAAGCGACGGTAAAGGCCCATGTCGATCAGAGCCAATCCCTTTAATCACGCGGACTTGCGTGACTCGTTGATGATCGAGTGGGAGTGACGGAACGTTTTTCGAGGACAATCACCAGTTATCCAAAAATCGACTCAACTTGTTGATTTAGAAATAATTTCTTACGGTTTCTATCGGTGGCTATCGTCAGCCAGCAGAAAAAGTTGGCGGTAGAGCTGACGGTAAAAATCGAGGCCGGATTAAGACACTCTCGTTCACTGATTAAGGCTTTTACCGTCTTTGACGGTAAAAGCCTTCTCGGGAAAGCTTGTTTTATGCGGCTTCCTATCCATGCTTTTACCCATGTTTCAGCGCGGGATTGTGTACAGAACAGAATTGGGAAAGCGATGCCGGAGAAAGGCCCGCCGTTGCTGCTTTTCAGAACAAGATGTGACAGAATGGGACGCTCGGCCGGGGACGCGCGCTCCGCCAGATTCAGCAAAAGGTTCGCGATGTCCGGGCGACTCCGTCGTCAGGATGATGGAAGGGGATTTCTCCATCCAGTGCGCGTCCCGTTTCCATGGTGGCCCTGTCGGTTCCTCGCGACGCTAGATCGAAAACCCCGCCAGGGCCGGAAGGCAGCAACGGTATCGATCGATGCGGGCGCCGGGGTCAGCCGGCGGGGCCGCCTCCTTTTCCGGGTTCCGCTGCGCATGCCCGCCCGTCGTATCCAGCATGGATCCATGCCGCGCCAAGGGCCTTCGGCATGGCTACCTCGCCGATCCGGGCGCCGGTAATTCCACGACTTCGCCGGGATGCGCGACCCGATATCCGCACTTCGCCATTTTGCGGCCTTCTTCGATGCTGCCGTAGTGATAGAGCAGCAAGCGGCGCTGTAACTCTGGCGAATACTCACGTTCCAGATCATCGATGCCGGTATGCGACGGATTGCCGGCCCAGCTGCATTCGTGGGCGATCAGCTCACCATCGTTGGCCCATCTGGCCAGGGTTTCCGGGATCGGTCGCGTATCGCCGGTCCATACCAGGCTGCTCGGCAGGCGCAGACCAAAAGCCGTGTCCGGCCAGTGATGGCGCACGGGAAAGACCTCCAGGCGCATGCCGTCATGCCAGAACGCATTGGATACCGGGACCAGATGGAAGGCATCCCAGAAGTTGACTCCGCCCTCGGCAAGTACGTTCGGGTAGTCGCCCACGCGCTGATGCAGCAAGGGCACCACCGGTGCCGGCACATACAGCTTCACCGGCTGCCCGGGCTGTTGACCGAACCAGGCGCCAATGAACAGACGCTCGAAGCCGCCGACGTGGTCCAGATGGGTATGAGTGATGAACAAGGCCCTGGGGATGTTGCCGTAATGGGCAAGATAGCTGCTCAGCCCTTCGCCGCCGCAATCGATGGTCAACCAAGGCTCGCCATCCCGTTCCAGGGTTGCCATCGCCGACCCCAACTCCACCGCGGCCGCGCCGCCCACGCCCTGGAAACGAAGCGCCCAGTCGGTCATCAGCAACCTTTGCGCCAGGCGCGGTCATATGCCGAGCGCAACAGGCCGAAGCGATGCAGCACCTGCTCGCGGCTGGCCTTGCCGCGGGTCTTCTGCATGGAGCGCAGCAGCCGCTTCAGATTGCGCTCGCGCCAGGCCGTCTCGGGAATGCGCAGGAAACAACGGTCGAAATCGATCACCCACCCCTGTCCTTGCGAGTCGAACAGCAGATTGTGCACGTTCAGATCGACATGATCCAGACCCTCGCGATGGAACCGCGCGATGATCTGGCCGGTCTGTTTCCAGGGCGCCTCGTCTCCCAGCTCCGTCGCCAGATCGCCCAGCAACCGCACCGACATCAGGCGCTCGATGATGATCGCGGCGCGATACCAGAGTCCTTCATGCAGATAGATTGCGGCCAAAGGCTGCGGAACCGGCAGTCCCCGGCTCATCAGGCGTCGCATCAGCTGGAATTCGGCAAAGCTGCGGGTACGCGCCGCATCCCGCCACAGATAGCGGTCGCGATTGAACTTGGCCACCAGTCCGCCGCGCCGGTAATGGCGCAGCACGCAGGCTCCGAATGGGGCATCGACGAACCAGGCGCTGCCGCGCCCGCCGGACGCCACCGGCCGCGCATGATCGCCCCAATGTGTGGGCGCGAACAGTTCCGCGCTGGCGCTTCGCACCTGGCTATGGTCATAGAGGATCGCGCCTACGCCATGCTTGGTGCGGTATGGCGTTAAAGTGATCCCCGAATCCAGCGTTTCCATGCTGGCGAGTCTATAACAACCTGTCGCCGCTTTATGCCACTTTCTCTCTGCCTGCTCCGCCTCTCCGCCCTGGGCGATGTCACCCACGTCGTTCCGCTGGTCCGGACGTTGCATCGGGCTTGGCCGAATGCTTCCCCTTTGCACTGGATCATCGACAGGGCAGGGTTCAGGTTGTTGGAAGGACTGGATGGAGTGGTATTCCACGTCTATGACAAAAAGACCGGACTCGCCGGGATGCGCGCGCTGCGCCGGGAGTTGCCTGGTTCGCGCTTCGACGCGTTGCTGCAACTGCAGGTTTCGTTCCGCGCCAATGTGCTTTCTGCCTTCGTCCCGGCCCAACGCCGCATCGGCTACGATCGTTCGCGCTCCAAGGACTTGCATCGTCTTTTCATCAACGAGCGCATCGCGGACCGGACGGGCATCCATGTGCTCGACGCCATCGGCAGCTTCTGCGAGCCGCTGGGACTGCGGCAGACCGGGGTGACCTGGGACCTGCCGGTCCCCGCCGAAGCGCGCGAGTGGGCCGCCGCGCAATGGCCGCGGGACGATACTCCGGTCCTGATGATTTCCCCCTGCTCCAGCCATATCCGCCGCAACTGGTATCCCGACCGTTACGCTGCCGTCGCCGACCATGCCGCCGCGCAAGGCTGGCGCATCGTGCTTTGCGGCGGACGCAGCGAACTGGAGCGCCGGATGGCCGATGCGATCATCGCCGCCATGCGGGCGCCGGTGCTGGATCTGGTCGGCAAGGACACCCTCAAGCAATTGCCCGCGCTGCTGGAACGGGCCAGCCTGCTGATGACGCCCGACTCGGGCCCGATGCATATCGCCAATGCAATGGGAACCAGGGTGCTCGGCCTGCATGCGGCCAGCAACCCGGATCGCAGCGGCCCGTATTCCGATCGCCGGTTCTGCGCCGACCGCTATGACGATGCGGCGCGCAAATACCTGGGAAAACCCGCCACCGAACTCAAGTGGGGGACCAAGATCGAGTTCGACGATGTGATGGCACTGATCGGCGTCGAAGACGGAATCGCCGCATTCGAACGCTATCGCGCCGTACATGGCGATACATGAGGATCTACTCCGGACTGGCGACAGAAACAAAGGCCCCATGAAACCCGAGCGGGAGGTTCATGGAGTCTTTTCGTTTCGACAGCGATCGACGCCCGACGATGGGCATGCGCCGCTTGAAACCCGGAGAACCGGACCGGATCCACTTGATCGCCAGGCCGTTCGGATATCGGAGGCTTACGGCGCCGAAGCGGTCCGGTAGTCCTCGTAGGACTTTTCTTCCATATAGTTCGAGCCCAGCGCCAGGTTGATCTCCTTCTTGACCCGCGAACGCTCGTCGTTCTCGAAATAGACGCTGCGCGCCAGGCGGACAAATTCGCCATCGAACGCCTGCGCCTTCTCCTTCAGGCGCAGATCGTCCTCGATCACCCACAGGCGTTCGTTCACCGCCTTCAACTCTGCGCGCATCCTGGCGATGTCCTTGGCCGCCGCCGAATGCGCCATCCAGGTACTCTCCAGCGCTTCCAGTTCCTTGCGGACATTGGCCAGCTTGGCCGGATCGGTCATGCGTTCGGATTTGATCTGCAGGATGGCGATCTTGTCGAGCAACTCGCCAAAGGAGACAGGCACCATGATTTCGGATGACATACGCGTATCGATGGATTCGTGACAGGAGCCTACAGTCTAGCCAGATGGCGCGCAAAAAGCCGAGAACCGGACCGAAAGAGGCCATGGTTGTGCGCCGCCGCCGGGTTCCGTATGATTTGCGACTATCTTGGACGACCGCGCCAAGACCCGACTGGAAAGGTGGCAGAGTGGTCGAATGCGCCGGATTCGAAATCCGGTGTACGGTTCTACCGTACCGTGGGTTCGAATCCCACCCTTTCCGCCAAATGTAATAAAATCAATAAGTTACGAACATGGGTTTGGCTTAACCCACATAAAATCCCACAACGAAACGGGTATTGCCAAGATCAGGGAAGATATGGGCGCGTATCGAGTTGCGCAGGTCTGCCCGCACGGGTATGTCGCAACAGCCGCCGCAGATCAAAACCCCGAACTTCGAGAAGCATTCTGTTCTCAGTGCGGCGAAGAGGCCATCATGCAATGTTCGAATTGCAGCGCACCTATTCGGGGCGACTACCACGTTGAAGGCGTATTCGGGTTGGGCGACGACGACGAATCCCCGGCGTTCTGCCATAGCTGCGGCAAAACGTTCCCTTGGACTGAACGAAAGATCGCAAGTGCCGTTGAGCTGGTCGAAGTTGGGGCCGACTTATCCCCTGAAAAACTGCAATAGTTCCATTCCGATTTGACCGAGCTAACGAAGGACAGTCCGAGGACAGTCCGAAGACGCAAGTTGCGTCGCTTCGCTTCAAGAAGGTAATGGGTAAAGCGTGTTGCGGGTCAAGTCCGTAGCAGACATGACGGCGGGAAGCGGCAGAAGTGAAGTCATATTGCACCCCGTTAGATTTAACTCATAGAGGTAAGCCCCCGGCAGTGCCGGGGGACTCACCAAGGTTTGACCTTTACGACAGTCGTCGTGAATTTCTGATCTCTGCCAAGAGAAAGGAGATTCACGATGAAAGAGTAACCAGAGGACGAACGCTACGACCAGATGAAGCTGGAAATAGGATAAGCCGCCAACGGCGGCCCACGGTTTCATGGGCGCCTTGGAGGCGCTCACCATCCAAGCCACCGGCTTGGCCGGTGGTGTTTGACTGCCCCGAACCAGATTGGTGTAGTATTTCAGGATGATGTGGTCCCTTGGACCATCCTTCCAAGCCTAAATCGCTACTATCCCGAACAATCCACCAAGGACTGCCGATATGCCCAAATTGCCTCCGCCTCCCGTTCCCCAGCGTTTGCGAGAGTTGCTCAAGGACTACCCGGAGCATAATCCAGGAGCTACAGCTGAAGTCTCAATCTTGTGGTTGAAAAGCCATCGATAGGTACCCCGCCATTCGAAGTAGCTATTTGGGCTTTAGAATCAGGGAACTGGCCGTTCAACACAAAGAAGAACTCATCATCGATACCACGCTGGGCCATGGCGACTCGGCGGTCAGGCTGGTGAACTCTCTTCAAGATGCAGGTTATGAAGTCGCGGCGTCCACGGCAGGACTGGCGTGGCAACTTGGCATCCGCTTGTAGTG
>JAISFF010000040.1 GCA_031263725.1 Lysobacteraceae bacterium
CGAATCGGCCAACGCCATGGCCTGAGCCTTGAAATCATCGGTGTACCGGCGACGAGAAGTACGTTGCATAAGGAACCTCCACAGAACGATCAAAGTATCGCTTCATGGCGTCCGATATCGGGAGGCAGGATCACAGATACTCTTCGGATAAGATTAGCGAATCCCTCCCGTCGCTGCCTTACACTGGCACCCGAAAACCGCTCTCTCTGCATCCTCTGTTCAATGATCGAATTCGGCCATCTCACGCACGTCGGCCTGCGCCGCGCCCTGAACGAAGACACCTATTACGGTGACAGCGAACTGGGACTTTGGCTGATTGCCGACGGCATGGGCGGACACGGTTGCGGAGAAGCCGCCAGCGCGCTGGCCAGGGAAACCATCGTCCGGGAGACGCGCCGCGATACCCCGTTGGTCCAGGCAATCCGGATCGCCGATGAGGAAATCCTGCGCCTGGCCCGCCGCCGCAACGACAATCTGCCGATCGGCACCACCGTCGCCGTGGCACGGATTCGGCAATCCGAATACGAAGTGGCCTGGGTCGGCGATAGCCGCGCCTATCTGTGGCGCAACGGCCGGCTGGCGCAATTGCGGCAGGAATCGAACGATGGCCCGGAGACGGAAACAGGCGAAGAAATCTCGCGTTCGGCGCTGCGCAGCCGCATGACCCAGGCACTGGGCGTCACCGATCCGGCGCATCTGTATGTCCCTGCCATCATCGGCGAGCTGCGTCCCGGCATGCAGCTCCTGCTTTGCAGCGACGGTCTCACCGAGGAGGTCGATGAGCGGGAGATCGCCGCCATCCTCGGCGATACCGAGTGCAGTGCCCAGGAATGTGTCGATATCCTGATTGCGACTGCCCTGGACAAAGGCGGCGCGGACAACATCACCGCTGTCCTGATCCGCTGTCACTGAACCCCGCAACGAACCGGCACCCATGCTTCAGCAAGGCAAGCCGTCAGACGCTGCCTTCGTCCCAGAGGCAACGCCCGGTCTTTTTCCGCAAGACAGCCAATCGGGCCTCGTGTGCCGCCAGCTCCACGGTAGTCGGCTGGACGCTTGGCCGCGCGTCCGTCTGCGTGGTATCGAACCGCACCTGCGCCACCTCGGCGGGATTTTCTGTCGGCAACGCGAACCCGATCTCCTCCTGGCCGGAAGTCAACGCCAGATAGACCTCGCTCAGCAGTTGCGCATCCAGCAAGGCGCCATGCAATTGACGGTGCGAGTTGTCCACGCCCAGGCGTTTGCACAGCGCGTCCAACGAATTGCGTTGTCCCGGGAAACGCTGCCGGGCAATGACCAGCGAATCTTCGATCTGCGCCCGGCTCTCGATACGTCCGTAAGAGGCTCCCAGCAGCGACAGTTCGTAGTTCAGGAAGCCGATATCGAAGGTCGCGTTGTGTATCACCAGTTCGGCGCCATCGATGAACTCCAGCAGTTCGTCGACGACTTCCGCGAATTTCGGCTTGTCCGCCAGAAAGTCCAGCGTCAGCCCGGTGACTTCCTGCGCCCCGGCCTCGAACTCGTGCTCGGGATTGACGTATTTGTGGAACACCCGGCCGGAAGGGCGACGCTCGATCAGCTCCACTCCACCGATTTCGGCGATGCGGTGTCCACGCTCCCAGGCAAGTCCGGTGGTTTCGGTATCGAGAATGATCTGGCGCATAGCGTAAGTTTACGCCGTCCCGTCGCGTTGTTTTTCGGCCTGTTCGCGCGCCAGCGTATCAACACGCTCGTTCTCCGGGTCGCCGGCATGTCCCTTGACCCATTGCCAGTCGATCCGGTGACGTTGGCTCGCGGCTTGCAGCCTTTCCCACAGATCGCGGTTCTTGACTGGATCGCCCGCTGCGTTTTTCCAGCCGCGACGAACCCAGCCCCGCATCCATTCCGTGATCCCTTGGCGTACGTACTGCGAATCAGTGCGCAACACCACCGCGCAAGGTTCGCGCAGCGCCTCCAATGCCATGATTGCCGCCATCAGTTCCATCCGATTGTTGGTGGTATGCGCCTCACCGCCGGCCAGTTCCCGCTCGCGACCCTGGTAGTGCAGCAGTGCGGCCCAGCCCCCCGGCCCCGGATTGCCCAAGCAGGCGCCGTCGGTATGAATGCGGATAGGCTTCAAGCCCGCATTCTCCTGCCCGATACGGATCGGGCGGATAAAAGGATCGTTGACCTCATCGGATACGCTCTCGTTATCGGTGGTGGTTCGACTGCCTCCATGACGGTCTCTGGCCAGTTGCCGGCAGTCCGGACGGCCATCAGGCGGCGGGATGACCGGGTATTGTTCCAGCAATAGGGCCATATCTGAACCCCGACATGGAGGCGTCGCCACCGGACCGGCGATCGACTGCACGCGCCAAACCGTCTCCCAATCAATTGAGACGATTTCGATTCAATGGGTTATGTAACGAGCTACCGCCTCCGATCGCGCTGAAGGGAAATTGTCCGATGCCTCGAAGCGAGGATTCCCGCCACATTCGACAGTACCTGTCAAGTTGACGCCCCCCCATTCCCCGGGGCAAGGTAGCGGATCATATGCGTTTGATTTCCTTGCCAGCTTTCGAGGACAACTACATCTGGGCGCTGCAAAACGGCGCCGATGCGATTGTCGTCGATCCGGGAGATGCGGGACCGGTCCTGGCACTGGCCGGTCAGGGACTGCAGCCGATCGCGGTATTGATCACCCACCACCACCTGGATCACTGCGGCGGCGTGGCCGCCCTGCGAGAACGGTGGCCATCGTTGCCCGTGTTCGCGCCTCACGACGACCGTTTCGATTTCCATTTTTCAACTGTGGGCGATGGTCTGCGCGTGGCGGTCGGCGGCTGGCATTTCGATGTGATCGGTGTACCGGGACATACGCTCAGCCACATCGCCTTCGTCGATGAACACCATCTGTTTTCCGGGGACACCTTGTTCAGCCTGGGCTGTGGACGGCTGTTCGAAGGTACGCCCGCACAAATGTACGAATCCCTGCAAAAGCTGGCCCGTCTGCCATCGCATCTCCAGGTCTGTTGCGGTCACGAGTCCACCCTGACCAATGCGGCCTTCGCACTCGTGGTCGATCCGGACAATGCCGCGTTGTCGGCGCGTGCCGAGGAGGCCAGGCGATTGCGCGCCGAAGGCCGCTCCACGCTGCCGGTCGCTCTGGCCAGCGAGCAGGAATGCAATCCATTCCTGCGATGCGATACCGCGGCGGTTCGCAACGCCATTTCCAATCGGCTGGGCCGCACGCCCGCCGACACGATTGAAACCTTCGCCGAACTGCGGCGCTGGAAGGATGAATTTCGCGTATGAAGCTTTCCTATTGGCCGTTGCTGACGGCGCTGTCCCTGTTGTCCACTGCCGCTCTGGCCAAATCCGAACCCGCCGCCATCGCCCCTGCCGAGGCGGCACAAGCCGCCGTCGACGCGATTGCCGATGCAACGGAGTCTCCCGCGAACGCCACCGATCAGGCCGCAACGTCGGGATCAGACGATTCCGCCGCCGAAGGAGCCGTCTCCGCGGAAACCACCGCTGCAATCATGGTTGCCGCCGCAGCCGAAAACACTTCCGGGGATGGGAGTGCCGGAACGGAGCTGAAATCGGCCGGAACAGACGCACGGACTTCCGATACGGATGCTGCGGTAGCCGAAGTCGCGGTGGAAAACGAGGAAGTGGACACCGGACTGCCGCCCCATCTGCGCAGCGGCTGGGAGATCTATCAGAGCTTTTACGATGGTCTGGCCGAGCCAGCGTGCAATACCGAAGCCAGCAACGAGCGCTGGGAGCGCCATTTCGCCAGCGCTTCCAGACGGATGAGCAATCCGGACAGCAACGTGCTGCCGCTGTTCGGCTATGTGGTCGACCAATTGCGCGCCAATGGCCTGCCTACCGAATACGCACTGATTCCCTTCGTGGAAAGCGAGTATCGCCCCAATGCCAACAGCCGTTCGGGTCCGGCTGGAATGTGGCAGTTCATCACCACCACCGCGCGCAATCATCGCATCCAGATCGGCCAGGGCTACGACGGACGCCTGTCGCCGGTGGAATCGACCAATGCGGCCATCAGCTATCTGAACAAGCTGCACGAGATGTTCGGCGGTGACTGGCGGTTGGCAGCGATGGGTTACAACGTCGGCGAATACCGGGTTCTGCAATCCATGCGCCAGGCGGGCATCACCGTCGCCGATGCGCATCCGATGGAGTTGCCGAACATTCCGCAGATCACGCGCAACTATGTCGAGAAGCTGCATGCGCTGACCTGCGTGATCGAGAACGCCTCCAAGCGTCCCGAATGGCGCGCCATGCTGGACCGCCCGGTGCCGCGACTGGTAGCGCAGACGTTGCCCGCCGATGGCCCCGACTACACCCGTTGGGTCCGCCAGCTCGGGCATTCGACCGAACTGCTGACCGCACTGAATCCGCAGTTGAATCCGTCGCGCCGCAATCGCGGCATCACCCTGCTCGCTCCGGTTCCCGATGCGGAACGCGTCGCGGCAATTGCGGCACAGCCGGAACCCCGGACCGTTGTCGCTACCACCGGCACGGAAGTCCCGCGTCAGGTCGCGGCAGCATCGGCATCGCCGCACCGGCACACGGTCCGTCGCGGCGAGTCGGCCTGGAGCATCGCGCGTTTGCATGGCGTCAGCCTGCGCAGCCTGCTGTCTCTGAACGGGCTCAACGCAAGCGCCACTCTGCAACCAGGCATGACCCTGAAGCTGGTCAACTGAGCGGATCGGCCCCGGCATCCGTAATGTTCTCGAAAGCGCAGTCCCCGCCATGACCGGCGGGGATTCCGCTTCCTGTCCGGTTTCTTCGCGCCGCCGATCCGCTGCGCACTCGCCGCCACAATGTCTACGCCCCGGCACGGCGGCATTTGCCGCTTGTGGCACACTATCCGATCCGTTTCATATCGCGAGAACATCATGGGTTTTCTGCAAGGCAAGCGCGCGCTCATCACCGGTATCGCCAGTCAGCGTTCCATCGCCAACGGTATCGCCGAAGCCATGCACCGCGAAGGTGCCGAATTGGCTTTCACCTACCAGAACGAAAAACTGAAGTCGCGCGTGGAAGACACGGCCCAGCGGCTCGGCAGCGACATCGTGCTGCCATTGGACGTGGCCGACGATGCCCAGATCACCGGGGTGTTCGAGGAACTCGGCAAGTGCTGGACCGACGGCTTCGACATCCTGATCCACGCCATCGCCTACGCCCCGCGCGAAGCCATCGATGGCGAGTTCCTGGACGGCATCACGCGCGAGAACTTCAACATCGCCCACGATATTTCCGCCTACTCGCTCGCGGCGCTGGCCAAGGCCGCGCGCGCGCAGCTGGCCGCGCGCGGGCATGGCGCGATCCTCGCCCTGACCTACCTGGGCGCGGAACGCGCATTGGCCAACTACAACCTGATGGGCGTGGCCAAGGCCGCGCTGGAAGCCAGCGTACGCTATCTGGCCCTGAACCTCGGACCGGAAAACACCCGCGTCAACGCCATTTCCGCCGGCCCGATCAAGACCCTGGCTGCCTCCGGCGTGGCCAATTTCCGCAAGATGCTCGGCACCGTGGCCAAGACCACCCCGCTACGGCGCAACGTCACCATCGAGGATGTCGGCAATGCGGCCGCGTTCCTGTGTTCCGACCTGGCGGCAGGCATCACCGGCGAAGTGACCTATGTCGATGCCGGGTACAACATCGTCGGCATGGCCGGCATCGGCGACGAAGACTGACCGGATCTGGCCACGGCAGGCGTCGATGACCGTCATCGGCGCCTGTTCCCCACGGTTTCGCGGCGGATTCCGGCGCGCCGCCGACCATCCCGGAACAAGCCCGGAATCATGCGCGCAGCGGTCGTCCCAAGGCTCCCGGACCCTGGCCATTCCGGGACTTGAGTTGCGATAAAGGGTAAACTGCCCGGCCCGCCTACCCAATCCTGGCCAACATGCTGCAGAAACTCCGTGATCGAACCTCCGGCTGGATCGCCACCATCATCATTGGCCTGTTGATGGTCCCGTTCCTGTTCGTCATCGACTCGCGCTACCTTGGCGGCGTCAGCGCCAACGATGTCGCCAGGATATCCGCTCCTCCTTCATGGTGGAAATCGGCGCCGTCCTGGTGGCCGGCATCGATGCTCTGGCGCCACAACGAAATCACCATCACCGAATTTCGCCGCGCTTTCGAAGTCGTTCGCCAGCAGCAACGGACCGTACAGGGCGACAGTTTCGATGCGCGCGAATTCGAATCGCTGGACAACAAGCGCACGGTACTGGAGCAGCTCATCGATCAACGCGTGATGCAACTGGCCGCCGAAGGCGCGGGCGTGAACATCAGCGATCTGCGTGTCGACTCCTATATCCAGGAAATTCCCGGCTTCCGCGCCAACGGCCAGTTCAACGCGGAGGCCTACCAGAATTACCTCCGTAGCCAGAGAATGACGCCCAATCAGTTCCGCGAAATCGTGCGTTCCGAGCTGCTGCAATCCATGATTCCCGCCGCGTTGAGCAACTCCGCATTCGCCACCCGTAAGGAAACGGACAACCTGATGGCAATGCTGAGCCAGACCCGCAATGTCCAGATGGCCACGTTGCCGCCGCCGTCCGCCGATACCGCGCCGGTGACCGACGAAGATATCCAGCAGTGGTATGACTCCCATTCGGCCGATTACATGGAGGCGGAAACCGTCACCATCGAATTCGTGGACGTGGATGCCAAGACCCTGCCCGCTTCCGCCGAACCCAGCGAGGAAGCCCTGCACCAGCGCTACGAGCAGGAAAAGTCCCGTTTCTCCGAACCCGAGCAGCGCCTGGCTTCGCATATCCTGATCCGCGTCGCGGCCGACGCCGATGAAGCCACCCGCCAAGCGGCCGAGGACAAAGCCGCCGCGCTGGCGGCCGATGCCGCCAAGCCCGGCGCCGACTTCGCCGAACTGGCCAAGGTCAATTCGGAAGATCCCGGCTCGCGCCTGTCGGGCGGCGATCTGGGCTGGGTCGAGCGCGGCATCATGGTCGAGCCGTTCGAGGATGCGCTGTTTTCGATGCATGACAGCGAGATCAAGGGTCCGGTCAAGACCGACTTCGGCTATCACGTTCTGCAACTGCGCGAGATCAAACCGGCCAAGACGACGCCGTTCGAAAGCGTGCGCGGAGAACTGGCCGAGGAGCAGCGCAATGTCGATCGCGAGCGTGAATACAGCGACCTGCTGGGCCGCCTGACCGATTTGACCCTGGAGAACCCTTCGACGCTGGCGCCGGCCGCCGAAAAGCTCGGCCTGCAGATCCAGCAACAGGGTCCCTTCTCGCGCTTCACCGGCGCCGGCATCGCGACCGATCCGGCGGTCCTGCGCTCTGCGTTTTCGGAGACGCTGATCCAGGACGGCACCGTCAGCGATCCCATCGAGATCGGCGGCAAGGATTCCAACCACAGCGTCATCATCCGCGTGACCCAGCACAGCGCCGAGCACGTCAATCCGCTGGACAAGGTGCGCGATGCGATCGTGGCGGCCATCCATGCCGACCGTCAGGACAAGGCGGTCGCGGCCGCCGCCGATGCCCTGCTGGCGCGCGTCCGCAACGGCGAAAAGCTGTCGGAAATTGCTGGCAAGGATGAACTGCACTTCGAAACCATCGACGCTTTGCAGCGCGGCCTGATGAGCCCCACGCCGCTTGCCAACCAGGCCATCTTCGCTGCTCCGGTTCCGGAGGAAGGCAAGATCACTGCCGACAAGGTCAAGACTCCGACCGGCGGTTACATGGTCTTCGTCGTGGACAAAGTCACCCCTGGCGATCTCGAGAACGTGACCGACGCCGAGCGCGCCCAGTTGGGCCAGCAGATGTCACAGATGGAGAGCAGCTCCGCCACAACCGAATACACCCGCGAAGCGCGCCAGCACGTCAAGATCACGATCCAGGAAGCGGCGCTGAACTGACCCGCGATCCGGAAGCCGGATTGCGCATGCCGGTTCAAACCTGAAGAATCAAGCCGGCCCCGGACGGATCGGGTCCGGCTTTTTCTTTGGCCAATCAATGCCTGGGGTAATCCCCTTGCCACATCGATTGACACCGGCAATCGACGCTCTTAACATCAGAATCCTCGCACTTCTTAAGGAGAAGGAAATGCGTTTTCCATTCACCGCCCTGCTTTTGCTGTCGCTGGCCTTCCTGCTTGGCTGCAACCAAGACAAGCCCCGCCCCGGTGCGCGGACTGTCCGCCTGAACCCCGATCCTCAGCACGCCTATCAGTTGACCTTGACGCTGGAAAATGCACCGGGACCGTTCGCCCATGTCCAAGGCGTCATGCAATTCAATGCGGAAAACGGTGCTTTATGCGGCTACAGAGAACCCATTACCGCCATCATTAGCGATCCTGTAGAAAACATTCCTTTTGACTTGACAAAGGTTTCCGATAATGAGTATTCGGGAACGATATATACCGACTACCTGATGGACGATAACTATTATGGAAGAGCTGTCTGCCATTGGAAATTCACAGAGGCAAGAGCTCGACTAAGAGCCACCGGCGACACAAAAGAAACACGATTCATTATAGATATCCATCTTGATAAAATACAAAACCTTGGCTCAGAATCTAGATATTACTGGAAAGGTCGATACCCACAATCATTTTCTGAAAGATTTATAGATCTTGGCTCCATCACCCCAGAAGAATACCTACCAGAGTTCAGAAATGATGTATTCACTATCTCATTAACAGTAAAGGAACCTGACAATGAACACAACTAGCCAACAATACGCAGACCTGGCAAACAAGGTATACAGCAACGAATATCCACCAGGCATCAGAGGAGAAGATGAAGCTGAAATCTTAGAACTAAGTGGCATTACCTATAAACTTCTCGAATACGTCAACTGTTCCTCTGGCTATCAAGGAATGACCTTTCAAAAATTGGACACCGGCGAGATTATCGTCGCTCATCGCGGCACCGAATTCGGCAATCAGCCGATCAGGGACGGCCTGCTGGCCGATGGTGGCATGGTGCTAGGGCGCTATAATTGGCAGGCTGAAGATGCCATTGCACTGACCCAACGTGCCCTGGATCGGGCCAGCGATATCGGTAAAACGTCAGGTCATACCCCCGAAGTCACCAGCACCGGCCACTCCCTCGGCGGCGGCCTGTCGCAGATCGTCTCGCACCATTTCGGCATCAAGGGCGAGACCTTCAACGCCTACGGCGCGGCCAGCCTCGACCGGCGTGTCCCCGAGGGCGGCTATGACGTGATCAATCACGTCATGGCCGCCGATTTCGTCAGCGCCGCCAGCCCGCATTACGGGCAGGTCCGGGTCTACGCTACCCAGGAAGAAATCCATAAAATGCG